>CAYGNB010000199.1:1283-6458 GCA_964351135.1 uncultured Rhodobacterales bacterium
ACCGCCGCCGATCTGCCGGGGCCGAATTGCAGCGGTGTGATCCCCGATTTCGCCGATCAGCCGGTGCTGGCCGAAACCCATGTTCGGATGCGTGGCGAAGCGGTGGCGATTGTGGCCGGTGACCCGGATGTGGTCGGTGCGCTCGATCTCGACGGGTTCCCGGTGGCCTGGGATCCGGTTGCCGCGCTGGACGGCATGAACGCCGCGCGTGCGCCTGACGCGGCGCAACTGCATGAGGGGCGCGAGGGGAACGTCCTGACCGGCGGCCGCGTCGTGACCGGCAACGCGCAGTCAGCCCTGGAAAGCGCCACGCATGTGGCGTCGGGTACTGCCCGCACCGGCTTTGTCGAACATGCCTATATCGAGCCCGAGGCAGGGGTTGCCTGGATGGATGGCGGCACGCTGGTGATCCGCGCCTGCACCCAGGCCCCGGTGATGGACCGCGACGACACCGCCCGCGTGCTGGGGCTGACGCCCGAGCGGGTCCGCATCATCCCGTCGGCGACGGGGGGCGGGTTCGGTTCCAAGCTCGATCTGTCCGTGCAGCCGCTGATCGGGCTGGTGGCGCTGAAAACGGGGCGACCGGCCCGGATGGTCTATTCCCGCCGCGAAAGCATGGCGGCGACCACGAAACGCCACCCGGCCACGATGACCGCGCGGATCGGCACGGATGCGGATGGCCGGATCACCGGCATGGAGTTCGACGGCGATTTCGATACCGGGGCCTATGCCAGTTGGGGGCCGACCGTCGCGGTGCGGGTGCCGGTCCATGCCTCGGGGCCGTACCGGATACCGAACTATCGCGCCAACGCGCGGGCGTTGCACACCAACGGGCCGGTTTCGGGCGCGTTCCGGGGCTTTGGCGTGCCGCAGGCGGCGATCCTGCAGGAAACCCTGTTCGATGAGCTGGCCGACAAGGCCGGGCTGGACCGGCTGGAGTTCCGCCGCCGTAATGCACTGCGTGATGGTGACCGCAGCGTGTGCGGGCAGGATCTGGCCGGGGTCGGCATTGGCGATTGTCTCGCCGCGCTCGAAACGCCGTGGCATGCCGCGCTGGACCGCGCCCGCGTGGCCAATGCTGCGGACGGATCGGTGCGTCACGGGGTCGGGGTGGCGTCCTGCTGGTATGGCTGCGGCAATACCGGATTGCCGAACCCATCGACGATCCGGCTGGGGCTGACCGGCGACGGGCGGCTCTGTCTGCATCAGGGCGCAACCGATATTGGGCAGGGATCCAACACGGTGATCACCCAGATCGCGGCGGATGCGCTGGGACTGCCGGTTTCGGATTTCACCCTGATCGGCCCCGATACCGCGTTGACCCCAGATTGCGGCAAGACCTCGGCGTCGCGCCAGACCGTGGTCACGGGCAAGGCGGCCTGGCTCGCGGGGCAGGCGCTGCGGGCAAAGCTGCTGGCGCTGGCCAATATGGGCGGCGATGCGCGGCTGGAACTGGACGGGCCGGTCATACGGTTGCGCGAAGGCCGCGCCAGTCGCGACATCGACCTGACCGGGCTGGGCTGCGATGCGCGGGGATATGCGCTGTCGGTCGAGGAAAGCTATGACCCGCCCACCACCGCGCTCGACGAGAACGGGCAGGGGGTGCCCTATGCGGTCTATGGCTATGGGGCGCAGATCGCCGAGGTGACGGTGGATCGTGCGCTGGGCACGGTCAGGGTGACGGGTATTACCGCAGCACACGACCTGGGCCGGGTGATCAACCCGGTGCTGGCGCGTGGGCAGATCGCGGGCGGGATCGCGCAGGGGCTGGGTCTGGCGCTGATGGAGGAATACATCCCCGGCCGCACCGATAACCTGCACGACTACCTGATCCCCACCGTGGGTGACATGCCCCGGATCGACACGATCCTGCTGGAACATCCCGACCCGGAGGGGCCGCTGGGTGCCAAGGGTCTGGGTGAGCATGCGCTGATCCCGACCGCCCCGGCGATCCTGAACGCGATCCGCCACGCCACCGGTGTGCGCCTCAACCGGGTGCCGGCGCTGCCGCACCGTGTGCTGGCGGCGCTGCGGGGGACGGGCGGATGACAGGGCGCGTCGTTACAATGGCACAGCGGTACAGGCAGGCGGTTCGCGGTGTTTCCATCGCACCCGGAGGTCATGTGCCATGACAACGCGCGACAGAGCCCGCCGCCCGCGCGTGGACAAGATCCGCTGCGATGCCTGTCCGGTCATGTGCTACATCGCCGAGGGCCGGGTTGGCGCCTGTGATCGCTATGCCAATGACGGCGGCAGGATCGTGCGATGCGACCCCATCACCGTGCTCGACCGGCGGCTGGAGCAGGGGGGCGAGGTTCGCCCGTTCCTGCAGCGGGAATGGGATGGCGAGGTTCTGGGCGGCGACACGCTGGCGGTCACCGCCGTGGGGGCCGGCACCACCTATCCCGACTATAAACCCGCCCCCTTCATCGTCAGCCGCGAGGTGGATGGCGCCGATTTCGTCACCGTGGTGACCGAGGCGATATTCTCCTATTGCGGGGTCAAGGTGAAGATCGACACCGACCGTCACATCGGCTCCGAAGCGGCGACGGTTCGCGCCGGCGGCGAGGCGGTCGGTCACGTAACGACATCCGAATACGGCAGCCAGATGTTGTCGCTGGGCGGGGTCGAACACCTGACCAGCGGTTCGAAACCCGAAGGCCGGGCCACCTGCGATGCGTTGCTGCGGCTGTGCAACCGCGAGGCCGTCGAACTGTCTATCGACGGTGGCGCCCAGGTCATCGTGCAGGCGGGGCAGGCGCCGGTGGTGAACGGCCATCGCGAGGAACGGATGCGGGTCGGCTGCGGGTCGGCGGCCATCGGCATGTTCGCATCCCAGTGGCAGGGGCTGGTGGACGAGGTGGTGGTGGTCGACGATCATATCACCGGCGTGGTCAGCGAACATCAGGCGGGCAAGGTGCTGGGCTGGCCCGATACCGGGATCCGGATCCGCGGGCGACGGTCGACGCCCGGGCGTTATTTCCAGGTGGCGGATCCGGGGCTGGGTTGGGGCGGCACCGATATTCACGACCCGTTGTCCATTCTCGGCGACTGGAACCCCGGCAAGGGCGCAAGGCCGGGGCTGACCCTGCTGATGGTGTCCACAACCGGCGAGCAATGGGGATATTACGTTCTGGACGACGCCCTCGTGCCGCAACCGGCGGCGTTGCCGCCGGAACTGAAATCTACCGTGGCGCTGATCGCCGAGAACTGCGAACCGGCCCAGTGTACAGTGCTGTTCATGGGCGGCGCCGGGGGCAGCCTGCGGGCGGGGGTTACACGTAATCCGGTGCGCCTGACCCGGTCGGTGCAGGCGCTGCGGACCCGCGTATCCGTGGGTGGGGCACCCGCCTATGTCTGGCCCGGCGGTGGCATCACCCTGATGGCCGATGTCACCAAGACGCCGTTGAACGCCTTTGGCTATGTCCCGACCCCGGCGCTGGTGGCACCGCTCGAATTCACGCTGCCGCGCGACGAATACCGCGCGCTGGGCGGTCATGACGAGGCCGTGCGGACCCTGCGGGACGTGCTCGAACGGGGAGGCGAATACGGCGCCGACTTTCGCGCCGTGCCGCCAGAGGGGGGGTGACGATGCCGGGCGCTCAGGCCGCGATGCTGCCCGACGGGCGGCGGATGCATCTGCATCACGGACCTATCGACCTGGTGCTGGATGCCTCGGGTTCCGGTCGCGTCGCGGCCCTGCAGGCTGCCCGTGCCCGTTTCGACGGCCTGCTGCAGGAATTGGTGGATGAACTGCCCGACCTGCGCCGCCCGGTTTCCTCGCGTCCCGTGCTGGACGGACCGGTCGGGCGCGCCATGCTGAACGCGACTGCCCCCTTTGTGCCCGAGTTCATTACGCCGATGGCGGCCGTGGCCGGTGCGGTCGCCGACGAAATCCTGACGGTCATGACCGGTGCGGGTGCGTTGACCCGGGCCTATGTGAACAATGGCGGCGACGTGGCGATCCACCTTGCCGATTGCGAGACCATGACAGCTGCGCTCGGGTCCGGTGTGGCGGGGCGGGTACGGCTGGACGCGCAATGCCCTTCGCGCGGCATTGCCACCTCGGGATGGCGTGGGCGCAGTCAGTCGCTGGGTATCGCCGACAGCGTGACTGTTCTGGCTGCGACGGCCGCGCAGGCGGACGCCGCGGCAACGATGATCGCCAACGCGGTTGACCTGCCGGGTCATCCCGCCGTTCACCGCCAGCCCGCGAACGACCTGTTCCCCGACAGCGATCTGGGCGACCGGCTCGTCACGGTTTCGGTGGGGGATCTGACCCCTGGGGATGTGACCCGCGCGCTGGACGGGGGGCAGGCCCGCGCTGAAACCTGCCTTGCGCGTGGCCTGATCCACGCCGCGCTGATCACGCTTTCCGGGGCGATCCGCACCGTCGGTGCCTTGCCGCTCGCCCAACCCTCAACACAGGAGCCGATCCATGCCTGATTTTCCCATCCGCAAGACGATGATTTTTGTCGAGGATATTCGCCACGAGGGCGGCCCGCCGGCAGCAACGCCCCGCCGCCGCGGCGCGATCCTGGCCGTTGTCGCAAATCCGTTCGCGGGCACATATGCCCCGGACCTGATCGGCGCGATGGACGATCTCAAATCGCTGGGGCTGGAGATGACCGATCGGCTTATCGCGGCGATGGGCGGGGCCGACGGAATCGACGCCTTTGGCAAGGGCGCGATCGTGGGCGAAGGCGGCGAACTGGAGCATGGCGCGCTCTGGCATGTGCCCGGCGGCTATGCCATGCGCGAACGGCTGGGCGAGTCCAAGGCGATCGTGCCCTCGGCCAAGAAGGTCGGCGGTATGGGCGCGCGGCTCGACGTGCCGCTGGGTCACATCAATGCGGCCTATGTTCGCAGCCATTTCGACGCGATCGAAATCGGCCTGCCCGACGCACCGCGGGCTGGCGAGATTGTCTACGCGCTCGCCATGGCGCGCGGCCCGCGCGTACACGCCCGCGTCGGCGGGCTGACGACGGCGGAAGTGACCGGAAAAGATGGTCTGCGCTAGGCTCAGGGGCCCAGAGAACCGGTGCCGAACCGGATGGTGAACTTTTTTGTCCCGACCCCTTGCAGCCCGGCGCGACTCTGTCTAGGTAACGCTCACTTGGCGCGGGATGGAGCAGCCCGGTAGCTCGTCAGGCTCATAACCTGAAGGTCGTAGGT
>CAYGNB010000200.1:0-6351 GCA_964351135.1 uncultured Rhodobacterales bacterium
CAGTCATTTCAACTCGGAGCGAAGTTTCTACTCCAGAGCCAACTTCAAGAAGAACCGCGCCGATGCTCTCAACGAGTGGCGCGGTCTCTGCGCGGCATAGGGGACAGCCATCCTGTCCAAGTGGAGACGAGTTCGAACTAGTCTGACAGCACCCCCATGGCTGTGTTGGCGATGGGGCCTCAGCAAACGCGCTTCAGAACTCGATTTTGACCTTCGTCGGTTGCTGCTTCGGTACCTCGGCGGCCCGGGCCTCGACCTGCCGGTCGAAGAGCCATGTCACCGCGACCAACGTCCGGCCATTGACGAAGGCGCGTACTGCCACGACCGGGCCGCATTGTTCGACGGCCGGAAGCCTCTGGTTGGGATTGCCCTGGAATTCAATCGGCCAGCCATGCTCGGACCAGAACTGTGTTCCCGTAATCTGGGGCGTGTCGGTGTAGAGCGCGGCGTCATCGGTTTTCATCGTCGGCACCCCGGCCTGATCGTAGAGACGGAAGATGCGCGAGTCCCCACAGTAGCCCGAGGAATCCTCGCTCGTTGGCAGCAGACCCCAGAACCAGTGACCCTCGCCCTGGGTCACGAAGTCGGGTCCGTATTTTTCGATCACCGAGGCCTGAAGCACCTCCATCGAAACCGCCGCAGCGTCCAGTTCAATCCGCCGTGAGATGGCCATAATCGGTTTGTCCGGAACATGATCGGCGTAAATCCCGAGGATGGTCTCGGCACTCTGCGGGTCATGCACGGCAACGGCATGGCTGTAGGTTCCGACCCCCGGCGTCTCGGTTTCGTAGAAGGCCGCATCCGGTCTCAGCTCCCTGAGCGCATCGGAAAATGCGTCGCGCGGCGTCTCGAGCGTCAGGCCGAGCACATCTGTCGACGTGGCGGGCTTGGCGACCAGCGGCGCCCAGTCCTCCGGCGCGATGCTTGCCACGATCTTGGCCCCTTTGCCGAACCGGTTGCTGCGATAGCCAACCGCGCCAAGCACATCAGCCTGCATTACTATCATGCCGGTCAGTCCGGCCTGCGGGGCGGAGAGTTCGGATGCTGGCACGAAACGCACAAGGTCCGGTGACACCCGGTAGGTATAGCTGTCGGGAAACTCCTGTACGTCGCCGACGTCGGGCTGCGCCCGGACGATGACGGTCGTCGCGATATGCCCGGCATCTTCCGGCATCAGCCCAGGGTCGATAGCGCGTTTCCCTCGCGAGATATACTGGCAAGACAAGGGCCCGGTGGATTTCCCCGTGCCCTCCCAGAACCAGATGCGGTCGTCACCCGCCCTGGCACGGCCTGATGAATAGAGGTTATGGCCCGTGGAGGGAATGACTTGTCCGGGCTGCAGGAAACCAGGCAGGTCTGCCCTGTAATATGGGCGCGCAGAGTCAAGCTGGGGGACCGAAACGGCGTGGAATCCACGGCAGGCGGTTTCTGGATGCTGACTGCCGATCGGCAGCAGCAGGATTTCGGGCAGCGCTGCGACTCGCGCCATGGTCCAGGCCTTGAACTCGGGCAAGAGCGCGTCGACCGCGTCGGCGCGCAGGCTCTGGTCCGGGTTGGCGAAGAAACGCCGCCAGGCGAGTTTGTCCGGCTTCACGAGCTCCGCATCGCCCTCGGGGGCGTCGGTGGGAATGCTGCGCTCCTTAAGCAGACGCTCGACCAGCATTCGCCGGAACATGGTGTCGTCGAAGGCGTCGGGGGCGAGTGACAGAGCCAGAAGGCTGATGCCCTCCGGATCCAGCATTAGCGCTTCGGGTGCCTCGACTTCTGCGGCATCCGCCGCGCCGGGGAGCGCGGTGTCGATCCGTTTGGGTGCGGCGACGTGGACCCAGAGATCGGCGTCCAGCGGGGTGACCCCGCGGCGGTCGTCGTCGAAGATCGCCTCGACCGGGGCCGAGATGGTCAGGCCGCGCCCGAGCCGCCGGTCGTTCACCGTTTCCACGGGTGTCACCTTGAACAGCGCCAGAATCTGGCGTTGGCCGCCGATGATCTCCTGCAGGACAGGCACGGCGGCATCGGGCAGGCGCAGAACCTCGTAATCTTCCGGTTCCGCCGGGATTAGTGCGGGCGGGTCAAGCTTGTCGGCGTTGCGCTGGTAGGGGACGGGTTCGAAATTAACGTCTGAAATCGGAAAGCCGCCAAGCTGCGCGTCGTAGGGCTGGATCTGGAAGCTGGCCCCGACCCAGTAGCTGTCGCGCGCCTGTGCGCGCAACTCGCTCCTTAAGGCATCCCGGCGCGTCTCGTAGGTGCTGCGCGGATCGGGTGGCAGGATGTCATAGGCGTTGGTCAGTGCGTCGTTGAGCAGGGTCCCGTCGGCATCGCGCAGATCGACTGCGCCCAGCAGGCTGCGCGCCGAGGTATAGAGCACCTCGTCCGGCAACCCGCCCTTGGTGGTGAACCCACCCTCCGATGGTGGCTTGGCCGCTTTCGGGCCGCTTGGGACCGCGTCGTCCGGTATGGCGATCGGCATGAGCGGCTGAGCCTGGTCGTCGGGCAGATAATAACCCATTGAGGCGATGGTGTAGGACGGCGCGACCGAGCCCAGTTCGTTGCGCGTGATGGGACCCGAACTGACCGACCGGAACCCGAGCGCATCCATCGAATAGTCCAGAACAAAGACAAGACTGCGCCCATTGGTTCCGGACCGTGACAACCGGTCCAGCAGGGTCTGCGCTTCCTCGGGCGACATCTTGATGAAGTCGGGGGCCAGGGTCGTTACGGGTTGGCGCTCCGTGGTCGTGGGGATCCATGGTCCGGGGTTTGGTACCCGCGACACAGGGAAGCCGCCGGACGAGAAATCGTATTCACCGATCGAGACCTGCGCGGCATAGCGCAGGGGCAGCGGCAGCTGCGGGCTGCGCTCCGCGATCCGGTCGCGCATCGCCTGATCCGCCTGCGTATAGGCCGCACGCAGTTCAAGTTCGGACGGCTTGTTGTTGGGCATCTGCGTCGCGATGTTGAGTGGGAAGAGCTCGACCCGCTCGGGCTCGGTCAGGAGGTTGCGCAGTAGATATTCGGTTAGCTCGGGGGCGAGTCTCCGCTCGGGTTGCGCCGCAATGACCGCGGCAAGCTGCATCGCCGTGCTCACAAGTTCGGTCGGGGAACTGCCCTGGAGGATGCCCCGGGTTTCCTCGACAAAGGGTTTGGGCGCGGAATAGGGGTTCAGCACGTATCGTCCGTTACTGACGCCGCCGCCGAAGAGCCTGGCGATCGCCGCCGGATCGGCGGGCCTGGTGACCTGTTCGGCCGACCCGTCGCCGCCTTCCCAGACATGCAGGATCTGGTCGGGGCCATCGACGATCTGGTTACGCGCGTCGCGCTGTCGAGGCCGGTAAACGAGGGTCACCTTGCTGACAACGGCCTTGGCGGATCCCCCCCGATAGCTGTCGCCCCTGAGCGAGGGCACCGGATCCGAAACGGTCATCTCGATCAGCGCGAGGCTTTGTCCCTTGTTGCCCTGCAGCATGGCGTGGGGCAGGGGCGTGTAGTTTTCGGGGAAGGGCAGGTAGAAGGGCTTGTCCAGGTCCAGCCGCACGGTCCCCATGGCGCCCGCTCCGCGATCGCGAAGCTCGATCTGCACGATGGCCGGGGTTGTCCCGATCATCGTCGCGAAGCCGCCGTGAAGATTCAGCGGGCCCGGCATCCCCGGTTCGGCCTGCCGAAGGTACATCGTCTCTTCCAGAACGACGTGGCGCGGCGGTCTGTCGGCATAGAGAGGGGCGGCGGCCTCCAGTCGGGCCTGCGCCTTCTCGCCCGAGGATTCGGTCGGCGGGACCTCCGGCAGGTGGGGCGGGAAGTCAAAATCCCGAAGCCTGAACTGGATCTGCTGGTTGGTTGCCAGGGCAGGGTTCTGCCCCACGGTCCAGAGCAGAAAGCGGTCCATGAAACTCTGGTTGCCGACGATGACCTCGCCATCGTCGGGCGCTGGCGCCGCATCCGGCATCAACTTGAAGGCCGGCATGCCCGAAAGCTGTGCCGCCCCGGTGCCCGGTGCCGCGGTTGCGCCTGTGAGCATCGCGATCCGGTCTTGCGTCAGCCGGCTGATGCAGTCGGCGTCCGTGCTGCAGCCATTGCGGGCACTGATCCATGAGGGCTGTGAGGCCTTCAGCACATCCGATGCTCCGGCCAACGCCGCGCCGAGTTCGCGATCGAGTGCGGCGAGCTCCGGATCATAGCAGATCAGCATCTCCGAGGGGTGCCGCGGCCGGGTGCAGTCGAAACTCGGCGAGACCGACGGGTCGAGCCCGCGCGCCCCGCAGGCCGATGCCAGCGTCATCCCGATATTCTGCGGTATGGGCGCGTGGATCGTCCCGGCGATCTGCGTTGTCAGCGAAAACCGCGCGCCGCGTTCCAGATCGTCGCTGAGCCGCCGGGTCAGCAGGCGCGAGACTGAGTAGGCCCGCACTTCGGGGTCGAAGGTCAGGGGAAGGGACAGCGCGGGCAGGGTACCGAAATGCAGCTTGGCAGTGCGCCCGCCCTCGACCTGCGGGCCGGTGATCGCGGGGCTGAGCTGAAGGGTCAGGACCCCGGCGCGCGGATCGATGCCTAGGACCGGACCGGAAGCCGCGCTGGCGGTACAGCGCAGCGTCGCCAGCAAGGCTCCGTCGCGCAGCAGGTTCGCGCTGGCGACGATGACGCCGCCGACATCCGCCGAGGCAAAAGTCCACTGGCCCTGACCCGGAGCGACCGGTCCGCCGGTGATCTGCTGCGGCAGCGTAACGGCCTGCGGCGCACCCGCCCGCGGGGCGGCGGACGATGGCATCGCGCCGTTCGCCAGCGTCACGACCAGTCGGTCGGCGCGACCATTGGACCCGATGACCTGCACATCCAGTTGCACCGTGCCCCCGCCGGTCAACGCCTCACGGACGTTCGGCCCCATGGTGCCGCGGGACAAGAGCGACTCGATCCTCTGCCGCGCCTCGGTCGAGGTGAAGGTGCGGTCGGGCGTATCGCCGGCCTGCCGGATCCCGAAGCGGTGAACGTTGGCCCGATCCTGCGCTAGGATCTGGCCGGGCTGGCTCAGGGGTGTTCCGCGCGAATTGAACCGGTCCTGCGCGCCGATTTCGGCTGTGTACCGGTCGAGAACCTGCTGCGCCTGAACCGGTGTGACCCCGCAGACCAGCACCGCGCATAGGATGGCTCCGTACAGTTTCCCCGTCATGATCGTTCCTTCCGGTCGCTGATTTTCAGTCCAGGCTCTGCCCCGCCAGTCGTGCAAATAGAATAAGCTCGGGCCGGTACTCGAAATGCATTCCGTCAAAGTGATGCCACTTGCCGCCCCAGATGAATCCGTAGCGCTCGAACGCGCTGATGACCTGCGGCGGTATGCGATTGTCATAGGTCCCGACGCGGCCCTCTGCGGCGCCGGACCATTTCCAGTATTGACCGAGCTCGGCATTCACATCGACGGCGATGCCGAAGCTATGCGCGCTCAGCCGGTTGGTGCCTGCAATGTTCCGCCAGTTGAAGCCGCCGCCCGCGTGGGCGAAGACGAACGACAGTTCCTGCGACTGAGCGGCCAGGTCGGACAGTACGGCCTGCAGCTGGCAGGCCACGTTGCGTTTTTCGGTGACGGTGAAGACCGCCCCGCCGAGGTAGGGCGCGCGCACCTGCACAAGCGAGCTCTGTGCTGCCCCGCGGTCGCTGAACCACATGGCCCGGAAGAAGGCGTCATTGCGCGCCCGGGCCGGATCGAACCAGGGGACCTCTCGCAGCGACAGATCCGTGGAGAGAGGGTAGACATCGTGGAACTGGTCTTCGACGGATGCATCGGACAGACGCTCGGCTGCACTCCTCTGCGGTGGACCGGACAGGGCCAGAGGGGCGCCGTCGCCGATGCTTATGGATTGCCCGTCAGCCGAGACGCGGATGTCAGGAAAGGCCGTCGTCAGCGCCGCGATCACTGGTCCGGCAGAGCCATCGGTCAGCGGAAGCGAGAGGAAATCGACGGCGATGCAATCCGATCGTGCGGCCATCGGTGCCAGAAGCAGGAACATACATATCGCGACTGCTGATCCTGCCCTTCGCAACATATAACTGGTGTCCTCATTTTCGGTCTGAAATACGCACCGGCAGAAGGGCGCCGCAACGTGCGCGATATGTAATGAATGTCGAATGCTAGCCTGCCCGCGTCGCGAAAATCAAGCGCGCTCCTTCCTTGGTCGTGAGGTAGTTTCGGCCCCCGATGCTATGGAAACTGGAGTGTCACTGATTCTGACAAAGTGAACCGCACCGTGTTTGCCGGAGGGTCCCACTCGTGAGTAGGATGGAGCATCATGAGCAAGACGACGAACAAGTATTTCCCCGAAGTGCGCGAGCGTGCCGTTCGCCTGGTTTTGGACAATCCCGGGCAGC
>CAYGNB010000201.1:0-2782 GCA_964351135.1 uncultured Rhodobacterales bacterium
GCGGAGGTCCTGCCGCGCTATGGCGGTACGCTCTGGGCGCTGGCCCGGCATCCGGTGGCCGAAGTCGTGCCGCGCAGCCGCGACGGGAGCGGCGTCTGGGATGCGGTCCTGTTCTGGGCGGTGTCGGTGGCGATTTTCCTGATGACCCGCTATATCGCCTTCAGTTCCGGCAGCGATTTCACCCTGTTCTTCGTCGCGCGCGGGATCAGCAGTGTCGTGCAGCTCCTGCTGGTGTCACTGGCCTTTTTCTGGGTCTGGCGGGTGTTCGGTGTCCGTCGTTATCCGCTGGGCAGTTTCGTCATTGCCACTGCCTGTATTCATGGCGTGGTATTGCCAATCGAGGCGGTGCTTTCGCTGGGTTCGATCGGTGTCGCCCGGATGATGGATGAGGATCTGTTTCGGCAGATGGTGAATTCGTTCAGTGGCTGCGGACAGGTGACGTCGCTGGGGGCGTTGCAGGACAGCACGCAGGCCGCGTTCGACGGGAACCCGTCCCGGCAGTTGCAGCTGACGCTGGTACATGTATTCGCGACGCTGCCGTTGCTGATCGCTCTGGCCGTCTACAGTGTGGCCTATCTGCGCGTTCTGGCGCGGCTGGTGGACGGCGTGAGGCGATGGCGTCTGGCGGCGATGATCCTGCTGGGTTGCGCGTTGTCGCTGATCGGGCTGACCTATGTAACGATCTTTGACCTGACGCTGTTTCACGATGAAAGCCTGTGCCTTGACCCCGTCGGTGGCTGAGACGGATCGGGCAATCGAGGGTGGCGGGCCGCCGCAAATCCGCTAGGGTGCGGCGCAGATCACGGAAGCAGCGGGAGTATACCGGCGATGGGCGGCATGATGCGGGCGGTGGAGATATCGAAACCCGGTGGGCCGGAGGTGTTGACGCCGGTCGAGCGGCCGGTGCCCGAGCCGGGTCACGGTCAGGTGGTGATCCGGGTTGCCTGGGCCGGGGTCAACCGTCCCGATGCGCTGCAACGGGCCGGTGCCTACGATCCTCCGCCCGGAGCCAGCGACCTGCCGGGGCTGGAGGCGTCCGGCGAGATCGCTGCGCTGGGCGACGGTGTCGAGGGGGTCGCCGTTGGCGATCGCGTCTGCGCCCTGCTGCCCGGCGGCGGCTATGCGGAATATGTGGCGACACCCGCCGCCCATTGCCTGCCGGTACCGCGGGGTATGGGGCTGCGCGAGGCGGCCTGCCTGCCCGAGACCTTTTTCACGGTCTGGTCCAACGTGTTCATGCGCGGCGGTCTGAAGGCCGGTGAACGGTTTCTGGTTCATGGCGGGTCGAGCGGGATCGGGACCACTGCGATCCAGTTGGCCAATGCCTTTGGTGCGCGGGTCTTCACCACCGCCGGATCAGCCGAGAAATGTGCCGCCTGTGCCCGGCTCGGCGCGGAACGGGCGATCAACTACCGCGACGAGGATTTCGTCGACGTCCTGCGCGCAGAGGGCGGGGCGGATCTGATCCTCGATATGGTCGGCGGCAGTTACATCCCGCGCAACGTGCGGGCGCTGGCCGATGACGGGCGGCTGGTGCAGATCGCGTTCCTGACCGGGCCCAAGGTCGAGCTGAACTTTGCCCAGATCATGGTGCGGCGGCTGACCGTGACCGGCAGCACGTTGCGACCGCAGAGCGATCTGGCCAAGGCCCGTATCGCCGGGGAGCTGCGCGACCGGGTCTGGCCGTTGCTGGAGGCCGGACGGGTGGCGCCGGTGATGGACAGCGAATTCGACCTGACCGATGCGGCGGCGGCCCATGCGCGCATGGAGGGGTCGGGCCATATCGGCAAGATCGTTCTCAAGGTCGCGGGCGGCTGACCCTCAGCTGATCGCGCGGCGATAGAAATGCCAGGTGGCGTGGCCCAGAACCGGCAGCGCCACGATCAGCCCCAGCAGCAGCGGCAGCGCGCCGATCACCAGCGCGGCGGCGACGATTGCACCCCAGGTCAGCACCTCGCGCGGGTTCTGCCGGGTAACCCGGATCGAGGTGATCACCGCGACGGGCACCCCCACATGGCGGTCGAGCAGCAGCGGGAAGGACACCACGCTCATCGCCAGCGCCACCAGCGCAAAGACGAAACCGACCGCGACGCCGAGGATGATCATCGTCCAGCCGGCGCCGGTGGTGAGCACGTCGGACAGAAAGGCCGGCAGCGACACCGGCGGCTCTGGCCCCAATGTGACCGCATAGACCGCGTTTGCGCACAACATCCATCCGATGAACAGCGCGGCCAGATAGATACCCAGAACCACAATCGCCCCGAAGGATGGCGACCTGATCACGTCGAAGGCGGCCAGCCAGTTCACCTCTTCGCCGGCTTCGCGGCGGCGGCTGATTTCGTAGAGCCCCACCGCGGCCACGGGGCCGAGAATGGCAAAGCCCGCCATCAGCGGGAACAGCAGCGGCAGCAGGTTCATGTGCAGGCCGAAACCCATCAGCACCAGCCCGGCGATCGGATAGATCAGGATCGCGGTGATCGCGTCGGCGCGGCAGGCCAGGAAATCGTTCCACCCCGCGCGGAGCGCGGCGCGAATATCCCCGAATGTCAGATCGTTGATCACCGGATCGGCTGCGGTGCCGTCGCCGCCGATTTCGGCGGTCGTCGCGGCAATATGATCGCCGGTCGCGCCCAGTTGCCGCGCGGTCCAGGTCAGCGGGTTTCCGATTGTCTTGGCCATGTTCCCTTCTCCTCTTGGCGTTGGCGCGCCACGGGGACAGGTCCGGCCCGCGTCGCCAGAGGGTCGGACCGGCCGGCAACGCAGGGGCAGTCTAGCAGAAAAA
>CAYGNB010000201.1:2882-6125 GCA_964351135.1 uncultured Rhodobacterales bacterium
GCGGTGCTATGGACTTGTGCCCGCAGCCGGGCATGATCGGCGCGACGGGCAGGTGAGCAGCCCCATGGGAGAGACAGGATGAAAACACTTATCAATTTGGTGGCAGCGCTGGTTCTGGGGTCGGGGGCGGCTATGGCGCAGGATCTGATCGACCGGGGTATGGTCCACGGCTGGAACGTGATGGTCGACCCGGCCTATGGCAATGGCTGCCTGATTCAGGCCCCGTTCGAGGAAAATGCCGTTGTACGCATCGGTTATGATGTGACCGGCAATCGCGGATATCTGGTGATCTTCGATCCCGACTGGGGCGATATCAAGGACGGCGAGACCCGGAACGTCACCTTCGACCTGGACGGTGACAGGTTCGACGCCGTGGCGACCGGATTGCGGCTGAACCGCGTGCCCGGGGCGGGGCTGTTCTTCACGGATCGCAACTTTATCCACGATATCGCGGCGCGGAAGTCGATGGTTGTCTATGACGGCGCGGGCAAGCCGGTGATCGGGTTCAGTCTGAAAGGCACCGCCAAGGCGCTGGAATACGCGCGCAAATGCCAGGATGAAATGGGCTGGGGCGGCTGATCCGTTCAGCGCACCGGCGGCAGCAGCGCATCCTTGCGCGTGCAGTCGCGCACCACGTCGCGCCCGCAGGGCACCGGGTCGAGATCGCGTGACAGGCAGAGCCGCGCCTCGTGGATATAGCCATCGCGGCAGGTGATCGTGACCATGTCCGGTTCCCATTCGGGATTGGCCTTCAGGAACGCCTCTTCCACCACCGAGGCCGGCAGTTTTACGGTCTGATCCAGTTTGCGGAACACGTCCGGCCGGTTGACCTGTTCATAGGCCCGGCGCGCCAGCGCGTAATAGTCGGTGGCAGACAGCCCGGCGCAGGTGCCGTGTTTCTTCCACTGGTGCCAGGCCAGCCCGGCGGTGCCCATGATATCGGCCATCGCGGCGGTCATCGCGCGCGACGGCGGCGCCTTGGCCGTGTGGCAGAAGGACGGGTAGCCGCGATGATGTTGCGGCCAGAGACCATGCAGAACCCAGCCGTGATCGTGGCGCGCATCGCATTGATCCGACCGGCGCGCATCGCCCTCGCGGGTACACCAGCCGGGTGACCAGCTCAGCGACAGCACGTAGTAATCGAAATCGCCCGCCCGGTTTCCGTCGGCGAAAACCGGCGCGGCGGCGAACGCCAGGGCGGTAAGCAGGGCGGTGATACGCTGCATTGGCTCTTTCCTTATTCCCTGGTCGCGACTATATAGGCGCCAAGTTCCCCGACAACGGAAACCCGCCCGGAGACGTTACCGGGCCGCCTGTCCCGGCAGGCGACGGGGAAGATACGCGTAAGGAGAAGAGAAAATGGCCAAACTGCTCCATCCCAAGGCAACCGCCGTCTGGCTGGTGGACAACACCACGATCAGCTTCAAGCAGATTGCCGATTTCGTGGATATGCACGAGCTCGAGGTGCAGGGGATCGCGGATGGCGATGTGGCCCAGGGGGTCAAGGGGTTTGACCCGGTTGCCAACAATCAGCTGACGCAGGACGATATCGACACCGCGCAGTCCGACCCGCTGTACAAGCTGAAGCTCAAGTTCAACCCGGCCGCGCGCGACGAGGAAAAGCGTCGCGGGCCGCGCTATACGCCGCTGTCGAAACGTCAGGACCGCCCGAATTCGATCCTGTGGCTGGTCAAGTTCCACCCGGAACTGGCGGATGCCCAGATCGCGCGGCTGGTCGGTACCACCAAGCCGACAATCCAGTCGATCCGCGAACGCACCCACTGGAACATTACCAACATGCAGCCGATCGACCCGGTGGCGCTGGGCCTGTGCAAGCAGTCCGAACTGGACGCCGCCGTGCAAAAGGCCGCCGCCAAGAAGGCGGCCGAAGGCGAAGTGATGAGCGACGACGAGCGTCGCAAGTTGGTCAGTACCGAACAGTCGCTGGATATGCCGGCCGAACCCAAGATCCCCACCGCGATCGAGGGGTTGGAGACCTTTTCGCTGTCTGATCCGCGTGGCGACGAAGATGACGACGATGACGATAGCGATCCGATTGTCGATGCTGACAGCTTCTTCAACCTGCCGTCGGGCGACGGTGACGAAGAGGACGAGGACGACCAGCCCCGCGTCTGATCGTCCGTCCGATCCCATTTCTTGATGCCCGGCCTTGCGCCGGGCATTTTTGTTGGTCACGGCAATGCACGGCGTTTCCCGCCGGACCGGTCAGTGGAAATCGCGGCTGGGAAACAGTTTCTTGGCCTGTTCGCGGGGGTGGCGGGCGCGGGACGGTGCGCTGGGCGGGCGCGGGGCATCGTCCGCCTCGGGCCGGGTGATGCCGACGGCCCCGTCCATCGGGTGACCAAGCTCGCTCAGGCGATGGGACAGATCCTCGACCTGCTCAGCGATCAGGTGAACGACGATGCCCTCGCGCTGCAGCGGACCGGTCACGCGCAGGAGCCGCCCGCCCATTACCGCGCGGCGAAAGCGGTCATAGACCTTGCGCCAGATCACCACGTTGCTGACCCCGGTTTCATCCTCCAGCGTCAGAAAGATCACGCCCGAGGCGGTGCCGGGCCGCTGCCGGGTGATCACCAGCCCGCAAACGCTGGTGCGGCGCAGCGGTGCGTCGGGCAGGTCCGCATGCGGCGTCAGTCCGGGGATCGCCGGGCGCAGCAGTTCCATCGGATGCGCGCGCAGGCTGAGCCGCATGGCGACGTAATCCTCGACCACTTCTTCGCCGAGATGCATGGCGGGCAGGCGGGTTTCGGGTTCACGGATGCTTTCGCCTTCGATCGGATCGTTGAACAGGGGCAATGGCATTTGTCCGCGGATGGCCTTGACCTGCCACAGCGCCCCCCGGCGGGTCAGGCCCATATCGGCAAACGCATCCGCCTCGGCCAGCCGTTCCAGAACCGGTGGCGCCACGCCGGCCCGATGCCACAGCGCCTCGGGATCGCGATAGCCGTTGCCGCGCGCCTTGGCGATCCATTCCGCGTCCTCTTCCTTGAACCCCTTGATCTGGCGAAAACCGAGCCGCAGGGCCAGCGTCCCGTCGGCGCGACGCTCCAGCGTGTTGTCCCATACACTGTGATTGACGCAGATGGGGCGCACCTCGACCTGATGTTCGCGGGCATCGCGGATAATCTGGGCCGGGGCATAGAACCCCATCGGCTGGGAATTCAGCAGCGCGCAGGCAAAGATCGCCGGGTGGTGGCATTTCAGCCAGGCCGAGACATAGGC
>CAYGNB010000202.1:0-6096 GCA_964351135.1 uncultured Rhodobacterales bacterium
TCTCGGTCAGCGCCTCGCCGATGGCATCGAGGCTCTCGGCCTTGGCGCTGTCGAGAAACCCGCAGGTGTTCACGATCACCGCGTCGGCACCCGCATAATCGGGCGAGATCCCGTATCCTTCGGCGCGCAGCCGGGTCAGGATGCGCTCGCTGTCCACCAGCGCCTTGGGGCAGCCGAGGCTGACCATGCCAATCGTGGGCTGACCCCGGCGCGGCCTGTCGGAGAGGCGGGCAGCGGGGGCGAGATCGGGGCGCAGGTCGGGCGGGTTCGTGCTCATCGTCCGCCATATAGGGCCGCCGGGCTGCGGGCGCAAAGGGTTTGCGTTGCGCCGCCGTGTTCGCGTCGCGGCGGCGCGGGCTGCGGGAGCCTCCGGCGGGGATATTTTCAGCAAGAGGAAGGCGCGCGCCATTCCCTGCCGCGCCTCCGGGTCAGATCGTCTGGTCGTAGTCGCCCACCGCGGGTTCGGTACGGATCACCGCGTCGAGATCGGCAAAGATGGCGCGCATCTCGGCCTCGCTTTCGGGGCTTTCGCAGACCACCACCAGATTGGGGGTGTTGGACGAGGCGCGCACCAGACCCCATGCACCGTTGTCGAGGATGACGCGGGCACCGTTCACAGTGATCACCTGCGTGATCGGCCGGCCGGCCAGTGCGCCGCCGTCTGCGGCCATTGCCGACAGCCTGTCCACGATTCGGTCGAGTACCGCGTATTTCTCGGTATCGGCGCAATGGGGCGACATGGTGGGCGTCGACCAGGTGCGCGGCAGGGCGCGGCGCAGGTCGGACATGGATTTTTCGGGGTTGCGGTCCATCAGCTTGCAGATTTCGACCGCGACCCGCATCCCGCAGTCGTAGCCGCGCCCGATCGGTTCGGCGAGAAAGTAGTGGCCAGATTTCTCGAACCCGGCCAGCGCGCCGATTTCCTTGACCCGACGCTTCATGTAGCTGTGGCCGGTCTTCCAGTAGTCCGCCTTGATGCCGTTTTCCTTCAGCGCCGGGTCCGATGCGAACAGCCCGGTGGATTTCACGTCGGCCACGAAGGTCGATCCCGGATAGAGCCGGCCCAGATCGCGGGCCATGATCACGCCGACCTTGTCGGCAAAGATCTCTTCGCCCTCATCGTCCACGACGCCGCAGCGGTCCCCGTCGCCGTCGAAGCCCAGCGCCAGGTCGGCGCCGCTGGCTTTCACGCTGGCGGCCATGTCATGCAGCATTTCCATCGCTTCGGGATTCGGGTTGTAGTTTGGGAACCCGTAGTCGAGACGCGTGTGTGAGGGTACTACCGTTACGCCGATCCGTTCGAGCAGTTCCGGGGCAAAGGCGCTCGCCGTGCCGTTGCCGGTGGCGCAGACCACCTTGAGCGGGCGGGTCATGCGGAAATCGCCGGCGAGATCGTCCAGATAGGCTTCGCGCACGCCGGGGACGAATTCGTAACCGCCGCCGGAATGGGGCTGGCCGCGGCCCTGCAGGACGATGTCGCGCAGTTCGGCCATCTCGTCCGGGCCGTGGGTCAGCGGGCGTTCGAACCCCATTTTCACCCCGGTCCAGCCATTGGGGTTGTGGCTGGCGGTGACCATGGCCACCGCGGGCACGTCCAGGTGAAACTGTGCAAAATAGGCCATCGGCGACAGCGCCGGTCCGATGTCCTTTACATGGATGCCGGCCTGCATCAGCCCGAGGATCAGCGCCTGTTTGATCGCCAGAGAGTAGTCGCGATAATCGTTGCCAACCGCGATGACCGGGTCGATTCCACGGGCGCGGATCTGGGTTCCCAGCCCGAGGCCCAGGGCGGTCATGCCGGGCAGGTTGATTTCGTAGGGGTATTTAAAGCGCGCGTCGTATTCGCGGAAACCGGTGGGGGCGATCATCGGGTCGCGCAGGAATTCCCAGGTGTTCTGGCGCACCTCAGACAAAGGTTTGGTCATAAAAATCGCTTTCGTTCGGTCTCAGATTTCGAGCGGGTTCGCCTTGGCCAGCCGGTCGAACGCCATCAGCTCTTCGAGCAGTTCCTTCACCTCGGCCAACGGCACCATGTTGGGTCCGTCCGAAGGCGCGCTGTCGGGGTTTTGATGCGTTTCGATAAAGACCGCGGCCACGCCCACCGCCACCGCCGCGCGCGCCATGACCGGTGCGAATTCACGCTGGCCGCCGGACGATCCGCCCTGTCCACCCGGTTGCTGCACCGAATGGGTGGCATCCATCACCACCGGATAGCCGGTGCGCGCCATGATCGGCAGCGACCGCATGTCGGCCACCAGCGTGTTGTAGCCAAAGGAGGCGCCGCGTTCGGTCAGCAGAATCCGGTCGTTGCCGGTGCTTTCGATCTTGGCCACCACATTGGGCATGTCCCAGGGGGCCAGAAACTGGCCCTTTTTCACGTTGATCGCCGCCCCGGTTTCGCCGGCGGCCAGCAGCAGGTCGGTCTGGCGGCTCAGGAAGGCCGGGATCTGCAGGATGTCGACGGCATCGGCGGCCGGGCCGCATTGCGCTTCGGTATGGATATCGGTCAGAACCGGCAGGCCCATGCTGGTGCGGATGTCCGAGAGCACGTTCAGCCCGGCCTCGATGCCCAGTCCGCGCCGACCCCCCAGCGAGGTGCGATTGGCCTTGTCGTAGCTGGCCTTGAACACATATTGCGCGCCGGCCGTGTCGCAGATTTCCTTCATCTGCCCGGCAATCATCTGGGCGTGATCCGCCGTCTCGAGCTGGCACGGACCGGCAATCACGGTCAGCGGGCGGTCATTACCGATGGTCAGGTCGGCGACGGAAACATGTTTCATGGCTTAAGACGATACCTGTTCTCGGAGGATGGATGCGGTCAGCGACAGCAACAGATAGATACCCGCAAAGATCAGGAATGCCAAAAGCGTATTTTCGAACTTGCGCGGATAGGTGGCCTCGTCCGCCGCGACCGGTTCGACCGAGATGGTCAGGTAGCGGACCTGGCGGTTGGCCTCCATCCGGGTCTGTTCGAGCTGCTGGAGCGCCGATTGCAGCATCATGTCGCGGGCGGCGAGGTCGGCCTGCGCCATCTGGATGCGGACCGACAGCTGCGCCAGCGAGTTTTCGCCCGCGCTGGCATCGGTCATGCGCAGGTTGAGATCGTTCAGCAGGTTCTCGAGCCGTCCGATATCGCCACGCGCCCCATCGACCTTGGCCTGATTGGGGCGCGCGTTGTCCAGCAACGCGGCCAGTTGCAGTTGTTTTTCCTGCAACTGGATCTCGACGTTGTTGATCTGGCTGCGTAGCCCGGCGATGACCCCCTCGGGGTCCAGAACGGCACCTTGCTGTTGCAGCCGGACCAGTGCCTCTTGCGCGTCGCGCCGGGCTGTCTGAGCCTGATCGAACCCCTCCATCGCATCGCGCATCTGGTCGCCACGTTTCTGTTGCGACAGGTTGTTGACCCGTTCCTCGGCATAGGAAATCAGGCGGCGCGAAAATTCGGCGGCCAGTTCCGGCCTGGCGGCGACCACTTCCATGCGGATCACGCCTTCGGTCGGGTCGTAGCCGATCTTCACGTTCTTGCGATAGGTGCGATATGCGTCTTCGTTGGTGGCGTCGGCGTCGAGCCGCTGGATCGGGTCGATCCAATCCTGTTCGAAATGCGCCTTGAACCCCATGTCGCGATCCAGCCGCAGCATCGCATCCCGGGATTCCAGGTAGGACTGCACCGCGATCGAATCCTGGCTGGTCGCAAACTGCGTACCCGACAACAACCCGCCCAGGCCGGTGCCACCGGCATTGTCGGCCTGCAGGATCAGGAACCCCGAGTTCGACGCATACATCGGCGTTGCGACCCGGTAGAAATACCAGCCGGCGACCAGCGCGGGCAGGAACACGAAAAAGCTGAGCCGCGCCAGCAACAGCGCCAGCCGGCGGCGGCGGCGGCGCACGATATCGCGCTGGATACCGGTGATTTCCTTTTCCCGCCGCGCGGCGGGGCTAAGCTCGGTCGAAGGGACTTCGGCCCGGCGTGGGTCGAATTTCTGGGGCAGATGCACACGATCCCTGGCATCACCCTCTTCCTGATCCGCCGCGCCCGTCATGCTTTCGAGCGCATCGGGCGCACCGGTCTGCGGGTCGGCGCCGCCGCGCGGCACCACCAGTTCCAGCGTGTTCGAGCGTTTGAACGGGTCGATGTCCTTTTGCCGCAGCAGGCGCACGGCGTCATATTCGTCGGCCGGTTCCAGGCCGTGTTTCTCGGCCACCCGCAGGGCCATACGCAACTGGCGTCCGGTCAGGCCCTCGGCGCGGATCGCTTCGAGTTCGGCCTCGACGGGGTTTTCCGCAGCCGGGTCGCCGTCAGCCGCATCCCCGGCCTCATCGGTGTCGGGGGCGTTGGGGTCGTCCGCCTGGTTCGCCTTGGTGCGGCGGATGCGGAATTTGCTAGCCTTGGGTCTGGTAGTCATACAATTGCCTTGCTTCTTCCAAGGTGTCGAACATGTGCAGCCGCCCGTCCTTGAGCACGGCGGCCGAGCTTGCGAATTTTTCCAGCGTTTGCGCCTGGTGAGAGACGATCACGATGGTGGTGTTGCGCAGCCGTTCCTGCAGGATCGCCCCGGCCTTGCGGTTGAATTCCACATCCGTGGTGCCGGGCATGCCTTCGTCGATCAGGTAGATGTCGAATTCCAGCGCCAGCATCAGCGCGCAGGAAAACCGCGCCCGCATGCCCGACGAATAGGTCGCCAGCGGCTGATCGAAATATTCGTCCAGATCGCAGAGCCAACGGCAATATGCCTCCACATAGTCGGGATCGAGCCCGTAAAGCTTGGCGATATAGCGGCTGTTTTCCATCGCCGACACCTTGCCGACAACACCGCCCATGAAACCCAGCGGAAAGGACACGTTGCAACTGCGTCTGATTTCGCCCTCGTCGGGTTTCTCCAGCCCGGCCATCATGTTGACCAGCGTTGTCTTGCCGGTGCCGTTGGGCGCGAGAATGCCCAGCGACCGGCCGAGTTCGACACGAAACGACGCTTCGTGCAGGATCACCTTGCGACGGGTGCCTGTCCAGAAGGATTTGCTGACATTCTCGAACTCGATCATCGTGTCGCCCGCAACCGGCGCTCCGTTGGTGGTCTCTTGGGCCGATACATGCCCTTCTGCCGCTCTAGCAGCCGTGTGTTAACGCCTGATAGACGTGGTGACGCGTTATTATGTAGAATTGCAGGGGAATTATCCAATGGGAAAGGCATGGTGCGCGTCGGACCACCGGAGAACGTGATCGTCGGGCACGACCTCGGACGGGAACCGGCGTTGGTCGAACGTATCCGGGCCTGCCGGATCTGCAGCGACCGGTTTGCCGCCACCGCGACGGCGCATGCGCCGCGCCCGGTGGTCTGGTTTCGGCCGGCAGCGCGTCTGCTGATCGCAGGGCAGGCGCCAGGCGCGCGGGTCCATGCGTCGGGGCGTCCGTTTACCGATCCGTCCGGCGACCGGCTGCGCGACTGGCTGGGGATCGGCGCGGATGTGTTCTATGATCTGTCCCGCGTGGCGGTGGTGCCGATGGCGTTCTGTTTTCCGGGCTACAACGACCGCAAGGCCGACCTGCCGCCTCCGCCGGTCTGTGCGCGGACCTGGCATGCGCAGGTGATGGCAGAGCTTGGCGAGATGCCTTTGGCGGTGCTGGTGGGCGGCCACGCCCATCGCTGGCATCTGGGTACCCGGGCTGGCGTGACCGAAACCGTGGCGAACTGGCGCGCCCATGCGCCGCGGGTCTTTCCCTTGCCTCATCCGTCCTGGCGCAATACGGCATGGCTGAAACGCAACCCGTGGTTCGCGGCCGAGCTGTTGCCGGCCCTGCGCGCGCGGGTGCAGGAGGTTCTGGATGGCGCAGGATGAAACCCCGCTGGACGCGGCCCACGCGGCGATGGTGGCGGATGAGGCCGATGACACCGCGCGGCTGCGGTTCTACGACCGGCTGGCGGATGCCGAACTGTTCCTGCTGCTGACAGGCGAACCCGACGGCGACGATATTACGCCCGAGCTGTTCGATACTGGCGACGGGCGGTTCGCGCTCGGTTTCGACCGGGCCGACCGGCTGACGGAATTCACCGGCCGGCCCGCACCCTATGCGGCGCTGTCGGGCAGGGTGCT
>CAYGNB010000203.1:0-6082 GCA_964351135.1 uncultured Rhodobacterales bacterium
AACCGCGCCAAAGATCTCCGGGTCGCTCTTGGCTAGGGGCTGGGTGAAAAAGCCGGTGTCGCGCTGGGGTGCGTTCATCTCTGGGGAACTCCGCATGGATGTTAAGGCCGAAGGAATGGCGGATTTCGTATCGGAAACCCCGTCGCGGGAAAAGCCCGTAAAACGACACATTGGCCGGATACTGCGGCGAGGCTGGTCACGGCGGGAAAGGTATGGTTCTTTCGGAACCGATTGCACAACACCGGAAACCCGCCCTATGTATTCCCGAATTGCATTCCTGGCCAGCGACGCGCCGGTCGCGCAGACCGCGCGCGCCACGCTGGTGAGCCGCTATGGCGATGTGCCGCCGGAACAGGCTGAGGTCATCGTGGCGCTTGGTGGTGACGGGTTCATGTTGCGCACGTTGCACGGCACCCAGCGCCTCGATGTGCCGGTCTACGGCATGAATCGGGGCACGATCGGGTTTCTGATGAACGCTTATGCCGAATCCGATCTGCTCGAACGGTTGGATCAGGCAGAGGAAGAAGTGATTAATCCGCTGGCCATGACCGCGATGGATCAGGCGGGCCAGATCCACGAGGCGCTGGCAATCAACGAGGTGTCGCTGCTGCGCGCGGGACCGCAGGCGGCGCGGCTGAGGATCAGCGTCGACGGCCGGTTGCGGCTGGATGAACTGGTTTGCGACGGGGCACTGTTGGCCACGCCGGCAGGGTCCACCGCCTACAACTATTCCGCCCACGGGCCGATATTGCCGATCGGTGCCGACGTGCTGGCGTTGACTGCGATCGCCGCCTTTCGGCCCCGGCGCTGGCGCGGGGCGCTGTTGCCCAAGACGGCGCAGGTGCGGTTCGATGTGATGGAGGCGGACAAGCGTCCGGTGATGGCCGATGCCGATTCCATCTCGATCGCCGATATCGACTGGGTCGAGATCCGGTCGGAACCGGCCATCAAGCACCGGATCCTGTTCGATCCCGGGCACGGGCTCGAAGAAAGGCTGATTTCTGAACAGTTTACCTGACAGGTTTGCGGGGCTGACAATGGCTCGCTATCGCCGGAAAAATCCGGTTTCGATAAGTTTTCGTTACGCAGTGTAATCAGGATCACATACGGGCCGCTACGGGTCAGGCATAACTGTGCCTGTAACCAGTGATTGGTCCGTGAGTGTGATTGCAGTTCGTAGTTTGTAGTTTGTGATTTTCAGGACGAAACAGGGCGCGGGAGCCACCCGCGCCCATTTTCGTTGTCTCAGCCCATCCGCGCCCACAGCGCGTCGCACATCCGGCCCAGACGCTGTTCGACGGCGGCACAGGCATCCACCACCAGATCCTCGCGCCAGCGCCGGCCCACGATCTGCACGTTGATCGGCTGCGGCCCGGCGGACAGTTCGGACAGGCGCGCGGGCACGCAACCCGCCGGCAGCCCCAGGAAGTTCATCGCATAGGACCAGAGCGCGCTGCCCAGCACCTCGCGCACGCCTTCGGCACCCTGCGCATCGCGGTCGGGGGCAAAGAAGGGCTGCGGCAGGAATGGCGACAGCACCAGCGGATAGCGATCCAGGAACATCGACCATTCCCGCGCGTAATAGCTGCGCTTGGCCATCATCCGCAGCAGGTCTGCGCCTTCGTACGGGGGGAACTGGTCGAAATACTCGTCGAAGATAGCGTTGATCGTGGCCGAGCCATTGGCCCGGATGTCCGGTCCCATCAGGGCTTTCACCTCGCCCATGAGGGCGCGATAGCCGTCGCTGCCCGCGTCGGGCATGGCGGGGGCGTCGACTTCTTCGACGACGTATCCGGCATCGCGCAGCGCATCGCGGGCCGCGTCCAGCGCCAGCGCCACCTCGGGGTGCAACTCGAAACCAAAGGTTTCGCGCGTGAAGCCGACGCGGATCGGGCCGTCCGGTTTCTCGCCGCGCCAGGGCAGGGGAACATGGAACGGATCGCGCGGGTCGGGCGCGATCATTGTCGGCATCGACAGGTGCAGGTCATCCGCACAGCGCGCCAAAAGCCCCTGCACCGACATCGCCTGGGCCAGCATGCCGCGTTCCGCCGTCTGCGACGGGTTCCAGGCCGCGACCCGGCCCAGCCCGGGTTTGACCGTGACCGCGCCGTTCGCGGCCGCGGGAAACCGCAGCGAGCCGCCGATATCGTTGCCATGGGCCAGTGCGCCGATGCCGGCCATCACCGCCGAGCCCGCTCCCCCGGACGAGCCGCCGGCCGAGACATGATCGCCCCAGGGGTTGTGCGTGCGCCCGAACAACGGGTTGTCGGTATCGGCGCGAAACGAGAATTCGGGTGTATTCGTGCGCCCGATCACAACAGCCCCCGCATCCAGCAGATTCTGCACCAGCGGCGCATCGTCGGGCGCAATCAGATCCTTGAGCGCGACCACCCCGTTCGAGGTCGCGTGGCCCTTCTGGTCCACGTTGATCTTGATTGTCACCGGCACGCCATGAAGCGGGCCGGGGGCGGCCCCGCCGCTGCGGGCCGTGTCCAGCGCGCGGGCGCGCTCCAGCGCCTCGGTGTCGAGCGGGTCGACCACCGCGTTCAGCGCCGGATTGACCGCTGCCATGCGATCCAGAGCCGCCTGGGTGACGGCCTCGGCCGTGACATCGCCCGCGCGGGTTGCGTTTGCGGTTTCGGTGGCGGTCAGCCGCCAGAGTTCGGTGTTGCCCATGTTGGTCCTCCCGCGCAGCAACCTATCGCCGCGCGGGGCAGGTGCAAGGGCCGTTACGCCCTAGGCCGCGTAACCGATGGTTTGCAGGGCCGTGCGGATTTCGTCCAGGATCGCCGGGTCGTCGATGGTCGCCGGCATCTTGAACTCCTTGCCGTCGGCGATCGACACCATGGTGCCGCGCAGAATCTTGCCGGACCGGGTCTTGGGCAGCCGGTCGACCACCACCGCGAGCTTGAAGGCAGCGACCGGGCCGATGCGGTCGCGCACCAATTTGACCACCTCGGCGGCGACCTCGGCCGGTGCGCGGTCGCTGCCCGTGTTCAGGCAGAGGAACCCGACGGGCAACTGGCCCTTGAGAGCGTCGCTGACCCCGATCACCGCGCATTCGGCGACATCGGGATGGGAGGCGAGAACTTCCTCCATCGCGCCGGTCGACAGCCGGTGCCCCGCCACGTTGATCACGTCGTCGGTCCGCGCCATCACATAGAGATATCCGTCCTCGTCCATCATCCCCGCATCGCCGGTTTCGTAATAGCCGGGAAAGGTGGTCAGGTAGGATTTGTGGAACCGGTCACCGGCATTCCACAGCGTCGGCAAGGTGCCCGGCGGCAGCGGCAGTTTCACTGCGATGGCACCCAGCTGGCCCGGCGCGACCTCGTGGCCGCCTTCGTCGAGAATACGAATGTCATAGCCGGGCATCGCAACCGAAGGGCTGCCGATCTTGACCGGCAGTTTTTCGATCCCCATCGGGTTGGCGGCGATGGAATAGCCGGTTTCGGTCTGCCACCAGTGATCGATCACCGGCACCTTCAGCACCTTTTGCGCCCATTCGATCGTATCCGGGTCGGCCCGTTCGCCCGCCAGGAACAGCGCGCGCAGCCCGGACAGGTCGTATTTCTTGGCCAGCTCGCCGGTGGGGTCCTCGCGCTTGACCGCGCGGATCGCGGTGGGGGCGGTGAAAAAGCTGCTGACCCCATGTTCCGCGATCACCCGCCAGAACGTGCCCGCATCGGGTGTGCCGACGGGCTTGCCCTCGAAGACGATGGTGGTGTTGCCGTGAATGAGCGGGGCATAGCAGATATAGGAATGCCCCACGACCCAACCGACGTCAGACGCGGCCCAGAACACCTCGCCGGGGTTCACGTCGTAGATGTTTTTCATCGTCCAGTTCAGCGCCACCAGATGCCCGGCGGTGGCGCGTACCACGCCCTTGGGCGCGCCGGTGGTGCCCGACGTGTAGAGGATATAGGCCGGATGATTGCCCTCGACCGGAACGCAATCCGCCGGCTCGACACCGAACTGGAACCCGTGCCAGTTCACGTCTCGGCCTTCGTCGAGCTTCGCGACCTCTTGCTCGCGCTGAAAGATGACGCAGAAATCGGGTTTGTGTTCAGCCAGGTCGATGGCTCCGTCCAGCAGCGGTTTGTAATGCACCACGCGGCCCGGCTCCAGCCCGCAGGACGCGGCGATGATCGCCTTGGGTTTGCAGTCGTCGATGCGCACGGCCAGTTCGTTGCTGGCGAAACCGCCAAAGACCACCGAATGGATCGCGCCGATCCGCGCGCAGGCCAGCATCGCCTCGAGCGCCTCGGGGATCATCGGCATGTAGATGATGACCCGGTCGCCCTTTTCGATCCCTTTGGCGCGCAGCGCACCGGCCAGCGATGCCACGCGGTTACGCAACTCGATATAGGAAATCTCGCGCCGGGAATGGGTGATAGGGCTGTCGTGAATGATGGCGGTTTGTTCGCCGCGCCCGGCCTCGACATGGCGGTCGACCGCGTTCCAGCAGGTGTTCACCATGCCGTCGCTGTACCATTCATAGAGCGGCGCGTTATCGTCGAACAGCGCCTTGCTGGGGGGCGTGACCCAGTCAATCGCCTCGGCCGCTTGCATCCAGTAGGCTTCGGGGTCGCTCTTCCAGCTCTCGTATACGTCCCTGTAGGCCATGCCGCTTTCCTCCTGTCTCCACTCGGATCAGGGGTTAAGAATAACCGGAGAGTCGGGCAAGCCTGTTGCTCGACCCCGCGTCAGATTGGCGCAAAATATTTGCAGGGTTTGCGGTAACGGGGTTGCAAAATTTTGCAAACCGCCTGTTTGCGCAAATTTCACGCCCGATTGCCGCCTCGAGTTGCAAACTTGCGAAGTTTCCGATGCAAATCTCTGCTGCTTACCCGTACTGCGTCACCGGCGTGCCGGCGATGGCCGACATGTTCAGCAATCCGCGCGCCGTGATCGCGGGCGACACGATATGTGCGCGGTTGCCCATGCCCATCAGGATCGGCCCGACCTCCAGCCCGCCAGCGCGCATCTTGAGGATGTTGCGCACGCCGCCCGCGGCATCGGCATGGGCAAAGATCAGCACGTTGGCCTCGCCCTCCATGCGGCTGTTGGGGAAAATCCGGGCGCGCAATTCGGGGTCGAGTGCGGTATCCAGATTCATCTCGCCCTCGTAGCAGAAATCGCGCGGCTCGCTGTCGAGGATTTCCAGCGCCGCGCGCATCCGCTTGCCCGAGCCTTCGGCCTGGTTGCCGAACTGGGATTGCGAACAGAAGGCAATGTTGGGCTCCAGCCCGAACCGCCGCACGTGGCGGGCGGCGCCGATGGCGATTTCGGCCAGATGTTCAGGTTGCGGCAACTGGTGGACATGGGTGTCGGCGATGAACAGCGGGCCGTCTTCGAGGATCATCAGCGACAGCGCCCCGTGCGGGCGCAACCGGTCGGTGCCGAGGATCTGCGTGATGTAGTTCAGGTGCCACCGGTATTCGCCGAAGGTGCCGCAGATCAGCGAATCGGCCTCGCCGCGATAGACGGCAACCGCACCGATCGCGGTGGTGTTCGTGCGCATGATCGCCTTGGCCAGATCGGGTGTGACCCCGCGCCGTTCCATCAACTGGTGATAGGTGTTCCAGTAATCGTAATAGCGCGGGTCGTTTTCGGGGTTCACGATCTCGAAATCCCGCCCTGGCCGCACGGTCAGCCCGTGGCGCTCGCAGCGTGCCTCGATCACCTCGGGACGGCCGATCAGGATCGGGGTTTCCGTGGTTTCCTCCAGAACCGCCTGCGCCGCGCGCAGGACGCGTTCGTCCTCGCCTTCGGAAAAGATGATGCGCCGGCTGGCTGCGGCAGCGGCCTCGAACACCGGGCGCATCAGCAGTGCGGATTTGAATACGGTCTGGTTCAACCGGGCATGATAGGCATCGAGATTGTCGATGGGCCGGGTCGCCACGCCGCTTTCCATCGCGGCACGGGCGACCGAGGTCGAGACCACCCCGACCAGCCGCGGGTCAAACGGTTTCGGGATCAGGTATTCTGCGCCAAAGGTGAGCTGCTCGCCACGATAGGCCGCCGCGGACTCGGCGCTGGTCGTGGCGCGGGCCAGGTCCGCGATACCGTCGATGCAGGC
>CAYGNB010000204.1:0-6080 GCA_964351135.1 uncultured Rhodobacterales bacterium
AATCACCGGCATGATCGAGTATGGCAAGTACCCAGGCGCCCCGCCCGTCGTTCAACATCCTGATTGTCGCCCAGCCCGGCCGGCTGCAGTTCGAGGCGCTGCTGTTCGCCGCGTCGCTGCGCCACAGCGCGCCATCCTTTGACGGGCGGTTGTTCGTGGCAACGCCAAACCCCGGCCCCTTGTGGGAAAACAACCCCTCGCTGCGTGACCGCGAGATTTTGGCGGCCTTCGAACGGCTACGGGCCGAGATCCTGCCATTCGACAGCACGGTGTTCGGGCAGAGCTATCCGCAGGGCAACAAGATCGAGGCCCTGCTGGCCATGCCCGCCGGCGAACCCTTTGTGTTCTTCGACAGCGACACCCTGATCTGCGGGGACCTGAGCGGGGTACCGTTCGATTTCGACCGCCCCGGCGCATCGCTTCGGCGCAGCGGCACCTGGCCGCAACCGACAACCTACGGTCCGGGATACGCGGCGATCTGGAAATCGCTCTATGACCGTTTCGGGCTCGATTTCGACAGCAGCCTCGCGCCGGGCCTGCCAGAGACCCGCTGGCAGCGTTATCTCTATTTCAACGCCGGCTGGTTTTTTCATCGCTGTCCACACACGTTCGGAGAGCGGTTCAGGGACTATGCGCGCGACATTCGCGACGATCCGCCCGTGGAACTGACCGGACAGTCGCTCGATCCGTGGCTCGACCAGGTCGCACTGCCGCTGGTGATCCATTCTTTCGGGGGCGGGCGCGACGCCCTGCCCGCGGGGTTTCTGGACGGCGAGGTGAGTTGCCACTACCGGCACTTCCCGCTGCTCTATGCGCGTGAATCCGACAAGGTGGTGGAGATACTGGAAACCGTCACCGCGCCGAACTGGCTGAAGAAACAACTCAAACGCTACGACCCGATCAAGCGCATGGTATTCCAACGGCGCGGCTACAAGGTACGGGCGCTGTTCGACCGCAACTATCTGCCGCCGCAAGAACGGGTGATCCGCAATCGGATCAAGGCCGCCGGGTTCTGGATGCGCTGAGCGGTTCATTGGCGGTTGTTCTTCGCCGCGTGCTGCCCCTAAAGTGCCGGCAAATCAGGACCGGAACCCACAGGAAGGGATATCAGAACATGACCGACAGCCCCAGCTACGGCTTCGATACGCTGCAGATCCACGCCGGCAGCCGCCCCGACCCCGCGACCGGCGCGCGGCAGACGCCGATCTACCAGACCACGGCCTATGTCTTCCGCGATGCCGACCACGCCGCGGCGCTCTTCAATCTGCAGGAGGTGGGCTATATCTATTCCCGCCTGACCAACCCCACCGTGGCCGTTCTTCAGGAACGCATCGCCACGCTCGAAGGCGGCGCCGGTGCCGTCTGCTGTTCCTCGGGTCACGCCGCGCAGATCATGGCGCTGTTCCCGCTGATGGGCCCCGGCTGCAACGTGGTCGCGTCGACCCGGCTCTATGGCGGGACGGTGACGCAGTTCAGCCAGACCATCAAGCGGTTCGGGTGGAGCGCGAAATTCGTCGATACCGACGATCTGGACGCGGTCCGGGACGCAATCGACGACAACACCCGCGCGGTGTTCTGCGAATCCATCGCGAACCCGGGCGGCTACGTGACCGACATTCGCGCGCTGGCCGACCTGACCGACGCCGCCGGCATCCCGCTGATCGTCGACAATACCAGCGCCACGCCATACCTGTGCCGCCCGATCGAACTGGGCGCCACGCTGGTGGTCCATTCGACCACCAAGTATCTGACCGGCAACGGCACCGTTACCGGCGGCGCAATCGTGGATTCGGGCAAGTTCGACTGGTCCGCTCGGGGCAAGTTCCCCTCGCTCAGCGATCCGGAGCCCGCCTATCACGGGCTGAAATTCCACGAATCCTTTGGTCCGCTGGCCTATACGTTCCACGGCATCGCCATCGGTCTGCGCGATCTGGGCATGACCATGAACCCGCAGGCGGCCCATTACACACTGCTGGGAATTGAAACGCTGTCGCTGCGGATGCAACGCCACGTCGAAAACGCGATCAAGGTGGCCAACTGGCTCGAAGCCGATGACCGGGTCGAATACGTCACCTATGCCGGGCTGGACTCATCGCCCTATGCCGACCGCGTCAAGGAGCAGTATCCCAAGGGCGCGGGCGCGCTGTTCACCTTTGCGGTCAAGGGCGGCTACGACGCCTGCGTCAAGCTCGTGAACGCGCTGGAGATATTCAGCCATGTGGCCAACCTGGGCGATACGCGGTCTCTGGTGATTCACTCGGCGTCGACCACCCATCGGCAGCTGACCGCCGAACAGCAGGAGGCGGCGGGCGCCGGTCCCAACGTGGTGCGGGTGTCGATCGGGATCGAGGACGCCGACGACCTGATCGCCGATCTCGACCAAGCCCTGACGGCAGCCACCGCCTGATCCGAATTGCGGCGGGGCCGGAACACGGCCCCGCCCGCCTGCTCTGTACAGGCGCGCGCCTATTCCGCGATAGCGAACACCATCGACACATTGGCCTGCAGCGACACCTCACCTGCGGCCACCGGCACCGCATCTGCCCGCGCAGCGGCCATTTCCATCGCCATACCCCGCGGCCGCGCGACGCCGTGTTCGGACATCTCGATCAGCGGCCCCAACGTCACGCCGGCGGCTTCGGCCAGTTCGCCGGCCCGTGCCATCGCGTCGGCGACTGCCTGTTTGCGGGCCTCGCTCATCAGGGGCTCGGGGTCCTGCACGGAAAACTGCAGCCCGTTGAAGTTGTTGGCACCGTCTGTGATCACCGCGTCGAGAATGCCCCCCAGCGCGGACAGATCGCGCACGCGGACCATGACCATGTTCGACGCCTCGAATCCGATGATCTTTGCCCGTCCGCCGCTGCTGCGGTCGGACCATCGCGGCGACAGCGACAGGTTCCGGGTCTGCATGTCACGCGGTTCGATCCCCATCGCGGCCATCCGGTCGAGGATTCGCCGCACCGCCTCGGAGGTCGCGGCCATGGCTTTTTGCGCCTCGCGGTCTTCGTTGGTCACACCCAACGTGATCGTCGCCATGTCCGGTTCGGCCGCGACCCTGCCCTCGCCCGTCACGCTGATCCGTCCCGGCCCGCTATCCTCTGCCGCCAGCGGCAGCGCCGGAACGGCCAATACCATCGCCAGCATGGCAACCCGCATAAATTTCGTCATCGCTCGTCTCTCCTGACCTGCTTTTCGGCACAATGACCGTACACGATCCATAGCTACAACCCACAAGCCCGTGTTTGGCTTTTCCTCGGCGGGCTCCTGCACTAGGATTGCCCATGGCGAAGGCGCGGGAGCGCTCTGGGGTGTTATTGAGGAAACGCTGGTAAACCACGGAATGAAACCGGGATTCACGCTTTCCCTGTCCATCGAGGGCATAGAACTGCTGCATGACTCGGCAGAAGGCAGGGAATCTCTCGGCAGCGTGACCCCGGATGCACCCGACCTGATCGATGCTCTGGCCCGCCTGCGTGCACGCGCGCAGGAGATTTCGCCGGAGGGGATCGCCACGAGAGTGCTGATTCCCAATTCCCAGGTCCGCTATATGGCGCTGGAGTCCGGCCCGCTCGACGATGGCGAACGGCAACAGCTCGCGCTGGAGGCGCTGGACGGGGCGACGCCCTATGCGGTCGAGGAGTTGGTGATAAACACCGCGGCGCGGGATGGCATCACCCATGTTGCGGCGGTGGCTCGCGAAACGCTCGAAGAAGCCCGGATCTTTGCCGACGAGCACGGGTTCAACCCGCAGGATTACCTGGCGGTCCCCGAATCGGATGGCTATCCGGGTGCGGTGGTGTTTGACCTGAACACCACCCCGGCCCCTGCTGACGATACCGACATGGGCCGAGGCGACGACGAGGCGCTTCCGTCCGGTCACGAAAGCGAAGACGTGGCGCAATTCGTCAGCCGCAGGGCGCATCCGCATCGCTTCACGCCCGTGGATGCACCCGAAACGGACGGGCCGCGAATTACGTTGTCGGCCGACCCGGACGAGCCGGTCGCACAAGTACCGCCGATAACCGCCACCGACATCGAGCCGGACCCTGAACCCGAGCTGGAAACCGTCTCGGAACCTGCGGTCCGGCCCGAACCCGATCCACCGATTACGCCTGTCGCCGAACCTATCGCCCCCGCGCCGAGCCCTGTCGACGAAACGAAACCCGATCCGCCCCCCGCAGACCCGATTGACGAGGGCACATGGGACGAACCTCGGGCGGTTGACGTCGCGACACCGGCACCGGTCGCACCGCCACCCCGTCCCAAAGCCGTGGCTGCGCCTCCGCTTCCCGTGACGCCGCCGGAGGACGAAACCGAACGGATGACCCTGTTCGGCGAGCGTGCCGAACAACGGATCGGCGGGAAACCCCGTTATCTGGGCATCGCGCTGACCGTGTTGCTGCTGATTTTCCTGGTCGCCGTTGCCGCCTGGGCCGCGATCAGCCCGTCCAGCCCGTTGTCGGGCCTGTTCAACGCGGCGCCGGACGAATCTGAACTCGCCGCCGAACCCGATCCGCCAGCCACTGAAAGCAGCGGCCTTACGCCCGACCAGATTGCCGCCATGCCCGCACCCGAGATTCTGGAGCCGGATCGGTTCGAGGTCGCGGCATCGTTACCCGAGACGGTTGAGCCCGATCCGCAACAGACCGACGCACCACAACTCGACAACGCACAGTTGGAAGCCGCCGGAATCCACGCCATTGCCCCCGCAACGCCCTCGGCGCCCCTGGGCACCGACGACGACATATATGTAGTGTCTATTGACCCCACGGACCTGTCGCAGGATGCGGTGGCGCTCACCGCCCAGCCGGCCGAGAACACGGATACCGCGCCGGACGCGGTCGGTAACACGGCCATTCCCGGTCTGGTCGTCGAATTCGACGATCGCGGCCTGGTCACACCTACCGCCGACGGTGCGCTGAATCCCGATGGAGTCACGGTCTATCTGGGCAAGCCGCCCGTGGTGCCGCCACTCGCGCCGCAACGGGAACCCGGCGACGAGGATGACGCCACCGAGCCGCCCAAAACCGAAGAAGAACTGCGTCAGGAACAACTGGCGGGGTTGCGCCCCAGGAACCGGCCGCAAAACCTGGTCGAATTGAACGAACGCGGCCGGTTGGGCGGACGCTCGGTCGAGGAGCTTTCGGGCCTCCGCCCCAAGGCACGTCCAATTACCGAAAAACAGGTTGTAGAAGAAAAAGACGAAACGCCGACCGCGCAGGCCGTGGCGGCGTCGCGGCGACCCGATGCGCGGCCGCGCAACTTCGAAGCCCTTGTGCGCCGCGCCTCGCCATCGGTTTCGGCATCAGCATCAGCCTCAGCGGCGGCCGCAACGGTGGCAAAACCATCGCAGAGCTCCGGTAGATCGGGCGCATCGTCCCCGCCGTCCGGTGGCCGGGACGGCGGCAACGTAGCGACCTTTGCCCCGCGCACCGTCAAACCCAGCGCACCCTCGCCCGCATCGGTGGCGCGGCGGGCGACCCTGAACAACGCCATCAATCTCAAGCGAGTGAACCTGATCGGCGTTTACGGAACACCGTCGAAGCGGCGGGCGTTGATCCGCCTGCCATCCGGGCGCTATTCCAAGGTCAAGGTCGGCGACCGGATCGATGGCGGCAAGGTGGTCGCCATCGGCAACAGCGAGCTGCGTTACCAGAAAGGCGGCCGCACGTTGACGCTCAAAATGCCGCGCAGCTGAGCCGGCGCACCCATCGCTTCCCTTCCCGTCTGCACACCACATGCGATCGATCGGCGGAATAAGAAAAAGCACCGCAGCCCGGACGGCCACGGTGCTTTCCCCTTTGGGGCCACGAATGGCCCCCCTCCCTTGTCCTGAAACGCGGATCAGGCGGCGGTGATTTCGCCCGACTCGATCTGTTCGCGTTCGATCGACTCGAACAGCGCCTTGAAATTGCCTTCGCCGAACCCGTCATCGCCCTTGCGCTGAATGAACTCGAAAAAGATAGGTCCGATCACGGTTTTCGAGAAAATCTGCAGCAGAATCCGGGTTTCGCCGCCATCCACAACGCCTTCGCCGTCGATCAGGATGCCGTGTTTCTTCATCCGGTCCACCGGTTCGT
>CAYGNB010000205.1:0-6065 GCA_964351135.1 uncultured Rhodobacterales bacterium
CGCCTGCCGCGCGCGCTGCTGGCCGCGATGATCGGTGCGTCGCTGGGGCTGTCGGGGGCCGCGATGCAGGGCTATCTGCGCAATCCACTGGCCGAACCGGGCCTGATCGGCATCTCGGGCTCGGCCGCGCTGGGGGCGGTGCTGGCGATCCAGACCGGGCTGGCGCTGGCCTTTCCGCTGGCCCTGCCGTTGGCCGCGCTGGCCATGGCGGTGCTGGCGGTGCTGCTGATCCTGGCGCTGGCCGGTCCGCGCGGGGCCTCGATCACACTGATCCTGGCAGGCATCGCCATATCGGCACTGGCCTCGGCGCTGACCTCGCTGGCGCTGAACCTGTCGCCCAACCCCTTTGCCGCCGCCGATATCGTGTTCTGGATGATGGGATCGCTGGCGGACCGCAGCTTTGCCCATGTCTGGCTGGCACTGCCGTTCACGCTGATCGGCTGGGCGTTGCTGGCCAGTCTCGGGCGCGGACTGGATGCCCTGACGCTGGGCGAGGACGCCGCCGCCGCGCTGGGTGTGCGGCCCGACCGGCTGCGGCTGGTGCTGGTGATCGGAACTGCCTGCTGCGTGGGGGCCGCCACTGCCGTGGCCGGCGCAATCGGGTTTGTCGGGCTTGTCGTGCCGCACCTGCTGCGCCCGCTCGTGGGGGCGCGGCCATCGGCCCTGCTCTGGGCGTCGGCGCTCGGCGGCGCGGCGATGGTGCTGGCCGCGGACGTCGCCGTGCGCGTGCTGCTGCCCGACCGCGACCTGAAACTGGGCGTGCTGATGGCGCTGGTCGGCGCGCCACTGTTCCTGCATCTGATCTACAAGACACGGCGGGAGGTGGCATGAACCTGCTCACCCTTTCCGACCTGTCGCTGACCCGCCGGGGGCGCCGCGTGCTCGATGCGGTGTCGCTGGCTATCGGCCCCGGCGAATGCGTGGGCCTGATCGGACCGAACGGCGCGGGCAAGACGACCCTGATGCGCGCGGCTCTGGGGTTGCTGGCATCGGATGGAACATCGTCGCTGGCCGGAATGGATGCCGCGGCCCGTGCCCGCACCGCCGCCTGGATGCCGCAATCGCGTGAAATCGCCTGGCCGGTACCGGTGGAAACGGTGATCGCGCTCGGGCGGCTGCCGCATCTGCCGCGCGGCACAAGACTGCGCCGCGACGACCGCGCTGCCATCGACGCCGCCGTCGACCGGATGGGGCTGGCGTCGCTGCACAACCGCACCGCTACGCGCCTGTCGGGCGGTGAACAGGCTCGCGTGCTGATTGCCCGCGCACTGGCGCAGGACACGCCGCTGCTGATCGCCGACGAACCCATCGCCGGACTGGACCCGGCCAGCCAGATCGCCACGATGCAGGTTTTCGCGGATCTGGCAGCCGAAGGGCGCTCGGTGCTGGTCTCGCTGCACGATCTCGGTCTGGCCGCCCGTCACTGCACCCGGCTGCTGATGCTCAGGGACGGCCGGCTGGTTGCCGACGGCCCGCCCGCGCAAGTCCTGACCCCCGACAATGTGCGCGAGGTGTTCGGCGTCACCGCCTATTACGAGGAAACCCCGGACGGCCCCGTGTTCCAACCGATGGAGGTGGTCCGGTGATCGCTCGACTCGACCGGCCCTGGCTGGAGCTGGATCTCGGCACGCCGCACCGGGTGCTGAGCTGGGCGGTGAATCGCCCCGGTCTGGTCGATGCCCGCCACATCCTGTGGCGCGAGGTACGCAATGCCGACCTGCCCCCCGATCTGGACGTGACCGGCTGGCTGGGCGATGAGTTGAAGGCGCGCGGGCGCAGCGACGCGGTGACCATGCTGACCTCGCGCAATCTCGACCGGTTCGAGCAGGCCCGGGCGCAGGTCGAGGACGTAACCGCACATTGCGTCGCGACGGTGGGACTGTCCAATGCGGAACGGGTCGGGTCGCGTGTGGATTGGCGCGGCAAGGACTGGGGCACGATCAATACCGCACTGATCCTGTCGTGCCCGCTGAACGATGCGGCGCTGATCGAAACCGTGTCGATCGTGGCGCAGGCCCGCACGACAGCCATCATCGGCGCCGGTCACATGCTGCCGACAGGATGCGCAACCGGTACCGGGACCGATTGCATCGCGGTCGCCGCACCTGCCGGCGACATGCCCTATGCCGGGCTGCACACCGCCACCGGCGAGGCCGCGGGCCGCGCGGTGCTGGAGGCGGTCGGAACCGCCGCGCGGGTCTGGATGGAAAGGGACCGCCGCCCGGTCGATGTCATAACCGCCCCGCGGGCCTGACGCGCGGCGCTTGCGCCATACGCCCCGATGGCCTATGCGCGGGCCGCAACGACAGGAGCACCCCCATGTTTGATGCCATGATCTGGATCGGAACCGTTGTGACGCTGGCCGGACTGGCCGGGCTGGTCTGGTGCATTTTGAGGGTCGCACGCGCCAAACGCGCAGGGCTTCAGGACGAAGACCTGCGCGCAGTGATGCAATCGACCATGCCGCTGAACACCGGCGCTCTGTTCCTGTCGGTGATCGGTCTGATGCTGGTCGTGATCGGGATCATGCTGGGCTGACCCGGCAACCCGCTACACGGGCATGTTGTCGAATCGCGCCTCGATCGCTTCCTCAACCAGCATTGCATCCAGCCGTTTCATCCGCATCGGCACGCTCTGGCCATCGGCCTTGAGCAACTCCAGCGCGCGCGAAAACACCGGCTGCAAAGCCAGGCGCGATCGTGCATCCGCCCCGGCGATTCGGCGTTCCAGCGATTCTGCGGCGGTAATCAGGTTCTTGTCGGTCATGGCTCCCCCCGTCGACGATCCCTGCAACTCAAGGATGCACCGTGACGGTAACATTTGAAAGACGCTGCAGAACCGGTAACCGCCACGGTGCACGCTCACCAGCGCAAGTTTGCCGATTACCGCATCACTTACGTCCTTCCTGATTATCTAATCAGCACTTACGGTACCTGTCCTTGACACAGGTCAATCCCCACCGGGATGAAAGACGCCGAAACCCGGAGGCTTCTCGTCGGCATCACCACGCCCCGGAACCTCCCGGTGACGGCTGGACAGGGGCAGATGCTCGGCCTAGGCATGGCGCATGGACATTCGCAGTGTAACCCCCCGCTATCACGTTTCGCCGCAGATCTCGCCACAGGACATCCCGGACATCGCCGCGCAGGGGTTCACGCTGGTCATCTGCAACCGGCCTGACGCCGAAAACCCGCCAGAGTTGCAGGCCGAGCACGTCCAGGCCGCAGCCGAGGCGGCGGGCCTGAGCTTCGTGCAACTCGATCTGACCCATCAGACCATGACGCCGGACAACATCGCGCGTCAGACCGCACTGGTCGACGATGCCGAGGGCCCGGTGCTGGCCTATTGCGCTTCGGGCACCCGTTGCACAGTTGCCTGGGCGCTGGGTCAGGCGGGACGGATGCCCGTCGACGACATCCTCGCCGCAACGCGAGCGGCCGGCTATGCGCTGGAGCAGCTGCGTCCGACGCTGGAGGCACTGTCGCGGGGCTGAAACAGCGACCGCGCAAACCCGGAGGATACCGGCGAGCGGCTGACGAAGCCATCGCCCCGTATGGTGGCCTGCGGGAATGTTCCGGTCAGCCGCAATACCCCAAACCGGCTAGGACAGTTCGGTTTCCGGTGACGGCAAGCCCGCCAGGTGCGTGATCTCACGCACCGCGTCTTCGGGGCTTAGGTCCGCCAGTGTATCGACATTGTCCCGCACCGGCGCTTTCGACGCCGACCCACTATCGGCAAACGCCTCATCCTGCGAGGCATCGGGCGGCAACACCTCGGTGACCGGCACGCTGACAGGCATATCCGGATGCATTCCGGGCGTTCCGATGTTGCCCGGCCCATACGGAACCGGTTCTGCGTCGTGCATCGACAGCGCACCGATCCGGATTGCCCGCGCGCCCCCCGCCTGCCCGAGCCGACCGCTGGCAACCATACGTCCGTCGATCCCGTAAAGGCCGGTGCGGTCCAGCCGGTACCCTGCCAGGGGCAGCAGATCGCCCGGTGCCAACCGCCCCAGCGCGTCGAGCGGCATCCGCATCCGGCACAGTACTGCGGTCAGATCGGCCCGCGCTGCGCCCAGCGCCTCAGCCATATCGGCGCGGTCCTTGTCGGCGGTCTCGGAGCCCTGCCGCGCATCCGCGTCCGGCAGAACCAACGAGAGTGCCCCCTGCCCCGCACCGCCAGCCAGGTCGAGCTTCATGTCGAACAATCGGCATTCGCATCCTTCCAGCGCCAGCGCGAGGCTTTCGAAATCCTCGATCCAGATGCCGGGTCGGAATCCGGTGAAACAGGCCCGGTCAAGATCGTCATCGGCCAGATCCGGAACGCACGACATCACCGCAGCAATCAGCGGCTCTGCCAGCGCGGCGTCGGTCGCGGTAAAGATGCGTTCGGGCACGTCGCCACCGATGACACGCCCCATGGTCTGGTGCTGGATCAGCGCGGTCACCAACCCCGGATCCAGCGCCACCGCGCCAGTGGCCTCATCGGGCCCGTCGAGCATGATCAACAGCCGGTTGCCGCCGAGACGCCTGCCCAGCCCGTCTGCCGTACCGCGCCACTGGGTCGCCCCGATCACGGAAAGCCGCAGATCCAGCACGTTCTCGGCCGCGCGGGCGATCGCCAACCGCAGGGCGCGCAAGGCCGACCGCGCGCCCGGTCGGCCGCCTCCCGCGTCCTCCCGTCCCGCCGCGAGCTTGTGCCGCAACACCGTCTGATCCGGTTCCGTCGCTGTCATGACCGCTGCCACCCTTTTCAGGGGGCAGTTAACGGCAGCTAGGTTACGATTGTCTTTACTCGGCCGCCTCCGAGATCGCAGCGACGGGCAATTCAACCCGAAACGCGCCGCCGGACCGGCCCGGAAGATAGGAAATATGCCCGCCCAGCCGCTGCATGATCTCGCGGCAAATCGCCAGTCCCAGCCCCGCCCCGCCGGCCTTTTCTCCCTCGGCGCGCACGAATTTTTCGAACACCGTCGCCTGGGTGGCCTGGGGCACCCCGCTGCCATTATCCGTAAAATCCACGACCAGCCAGCTTCCGTGACGCCGGACCGAAACCTCCAGCCGCGGCGAATCGGCGTCACAGTATTTCTGGGCGTTGGAGATCAGGTTGATGAACACCTGCGCCAGCCGGTCCAGATCGGTATGCAGCACCGCGGTTTCCTGCGATGGGTCGCGGATCACCTGCAGCCCGTCGCCCGCCCCCGCCAGGGCCGAGGCCACCGCACGATCCAGCACTTCACCCAGCGTGCCATCGCGCAGGTTCAGGTTGACCCGACCGCTTTCCAGCACCGACAGGTCGAGCAGATCGTCCAGCAGCCGTGTCAGGCGCAGCGCCTCGCCGTGGATGATGGCGGCGTAGCGGATCTTGTCCTGCGGCCCCAACCCTTCGGTGTCGCGCAGGATTTCCGAAAACGCGCGGATCGACGTCATCGGCGTGCGCAGTTCATGGCTGACCTGGCTCAGGAAGGCGTCTTTCTGTTCCGAGATCTGCGTAAGCTTGGCATTTGCTTCGCGCAGCTGCGCCGCGGTGCGCGCCAGTTCGGCGGATTTCGCCTCGAGCTGGCTGGAATACTCCAGCAGCTGGGCGCTTTCGTCGGCCACCGCCAGCAGATCCTCGACCGAGACCGACGATCCGCCGACGATCTGGCCCACCATCGCGTGGGCCGTGGCCGCGCCCACCGACCCGGCCAGTTCGCGTTCCAGCCGCTCCAGAAAGGCCGGCGTGGGTTCGGGCAGCCGGCCATGCACCCCCTGCAGCGTCGCTTCGCGTTCGAACAGAGCCTGTGCCTCGGCTGCGCCGAGAATGCGCTGGGACATGATCATCAGGTCTTCGCTCTGGGCCACCGATCCGGTCCAGCCGCGCGGCCCGGTGGAATGATCGAACACATTGACGAACTGCGCACCCTGCAGACGCTCGAGCGGGCTGGGAAAGCTGGCCAGCGACACCGCGCAAAAGGCGGCGGCGTTGAGCGACAGGCTCCACAACACCGAATGCACCACCGGGTCCAGCCCGCGCAGGCCGAACAGCGCCTGCGGACGCAGCCACGACAGGCCGAACAGGCCATG
>CAYGNB010000206.1:0-6062 GCA_964351135.1 uncultured Rhodobacterales bacterium
GCATGAAGACCCATGTGGCGGCGATGGTCGATTTCTGGAACGCGGGCGTGCCGACATTGGATTACGGTAACAACATTCGCCAGGTCGCCCTCGAGGAGGGGCTCGAAAACGCCTTTGCCTTCCCCGGTTTCGTGCCCGCCTATATCCGCCCGCTGTTCTGCCGGGGCGTGGGGCCGTTCCGCTGGTGTGCGCTGTCGGGTGATCCCGAGGACATCTATCGCACCGACGCCAAGATGAAGGAACTGTTCCCCGACAACGCGCATCTGCACCAGTGGCTGGACATGGCGCGCGACCGCATCGCCTTTCAGGGCCTGCCCGCGCGCATCTGCTGGATCGGTTTGGGCGAACGGCACAAGGCCGGGCTGGCGTTTAACGAAATGGTGCGCAATGGCGAACTCAAGGCTCCGGTGGTGATCGGGCGTGACCATCTCGACAGCGGTTCGGTCGCCTCGCCCAACCGCGAAACCGAGGCGATGAAGGATGGCAGCGACGCGGTCAGCGACTGGCCGCTGCTGAATGCGCTGCTGAATACCGCCTCCGGTGCCACATGGGTCAGCCTGCATCACGGCGGCGGCGTCGGCATGGGGTTCTCGCAACATTCCGGCATGGTGATTTGCTGCGATGGCACCGCCGAGGCGGACGCGCGCCTCGCGCGGGTGCTGTGGAACGACCCCGCGACCGGGGTGATGCGCCACGCCGACGCGGGCTATGACATTGCCCGCGATTGCGCCCGCGAACACGGGCTGCGGTTGCCGGGGATCCTGTAACCCCGGCGACTGGCAGAACCCGTTGCCAGAACGCCCAAGTAAACCTAGAGTGGTAATTGTGTCGGGAATTCGGGGGGATTCCGGCAGTTTCACATGTTTCATGGTGCCGTTGATTTATCCCCTTTTTTACAAAGGCGATTTTCCGGGACGGGGTATATGGCAAAAACAAAGGTGGCGATCATCGGTGGCGGTGTTGGCGCAATCACCGCAGCCTACGCCATCGCCAGCGACGATGCGCTGCGCGACAAATACGATCTGACCGTCTATCAGCTCGGATGGCGGCTGGGGGGTAAGGGTGCGAGCGGCCGGCAGGCGGATCAGGGCGACCGGATTCTCGAACACGGGCTGCATGTCTGGGCGGGGTTCTACGAAAACGCCTTTCGGCTGCTGACCGACTGCTACAACCGCCTGAACCAGATGGGCCTGCGCGACAAGGACGCCCCGCTGGGCACCATCGGCACCGCGTTCAAACCGTTGTCGCATGTCTTGCTGGCCGAACATGTAGAGCTTGACGGCAAGCCGGCGGAATGGCGTCCGTGGCTGGTCGATCTGCCGTCGAACGATCTGGTCCCGGGCACCGCAACCGCGGCGCCGGGGCCGTTCGAAATGTTCCTGCGGATGCTGTCGATCCTCAAGACCTTCTACGAGGACGGCGAGTTCGGGCGGCTGGCGCAGGCGCATATGGGGGGCGATTTCGACAAGCTGCACGGGGCGCACGGTCGGCTGCATGACCATGCCCACGGGATGCCGCTGCTGCCGTCGAACCACAGCGCCCACGCGTCGAGCCTGCTGGTGGACCTGATCGAAGAGGCGCAGAAAGTCGTTGCCGACCTGCAGACGGCCCAGCATCTGGCCAACGACGCCGCGCGGCGGACGCTCTATCTGGCCGACCTGTCGCTGGCCTATGCGCGCGGCATGGCCGCGACCGAGGTATTCGCGCGCGGCTATGACGTGCTGGACCAGTGGGAATTCACCGAGTTCCTGCGCCGCCACGGGGCGGGCGAGCGGGCGCTGAATTCGGTGCTGCTGCGTGGCTGCTACGATTTCATCTTTGGCTACAGCGCCGGGCTGGGGCTGCATGGCGATTGCGGCGCCGGTACCGCGATCCGGGCGATGTCGCGGCTGATCCTCAGCTATCGCGGCGCCATCTTCCACGAGATGCAGGCCGGGATGGGCGATACGATTTTTGCCCCCTACTATCAGGCGCTCAAGGCACTGGGGGTCAGGTTCCGGTTCTTCAACGCCGCGCGCAACCTGCGGCTGGACAGCACCGGCACCCGGGTCGAGGCCATCGACATGGTCGAACAGGCCCAGCTGGACGGCGACGGCTACGACCCGCTTGTCGAGGTGCGCGGGTTGTCTTGCTGGCCGTCCGAACCGCGTTGGGAGCAATTGAAGAATGGCGCGAAGTTGCGCCGGGACGGCATTGATTTCGAAAGCGAAAAGGAGCCTCCGACTGGCCGCGAATACACCCTGACCGCAGGCGAGGATTTCGATCAGGTGATTCTGGGCGCGTCGCTGGGATCGCTGCCCTACATGACCGGCGAACTGGCAAAGGCGTCGCAGCGCTGGTCGCGGATGCTGTCGAACGTGCGGACCGTTGGCACCTGCGCCGCGCAGTTCTGGCTGCGCGAAGCCGAGGACCCGCTCGGCTGGCGCAAGCTGGTCGAAAAATGCAACGTGGACGTCACCGAACCCGATGGGCCGCTGCGCACCATCATTACCGGCTTTGGCGAACCGCTCGATACCTGGGCCGACATGTCCCACCTGCTGGCCCGGGAAGACTGGGGCGACAAGGGGCCCAAGGCCATCGCCTATTTCTGTTCGCCCGCGCCCGACGGGCTGGAGCTCGATACCTTCAAGGCGCGGGTGCGGAAATGGGCCAATGACGATCTTACCCAGCTCTGGACCGGGGCCGAGGAAACCGGGCATCGCGGGTTCAACGACGACCTGCTCTACAAGAAACCGCGGGCCAAGGGCAGCAGTTTCGACAACCAGTATTTCCGGGTCAATCTTTACGGGTCGGAACGGTACGTGCTGTCGGTGACCAACAGCCTCTATCACCGGCTCGCCCCGGCCGAGAGCGGGTTCGACCGGCTCACACTGGCCGGCGACTGGACCCGCTGCGGGCTGAATGCCGGCTGTGTCGAGGCGGCCACCATGTCGGGTATCGCCGCCGCGCAGGCGGTGACGGGCAAACCGATGACGAATATCGGTGCCGACGATATCGACATCGACGACAGCCTGCAGGAACAGGCCATGTATGACGCGGCCAACGTGTCGAACGCTTCCTGGCCGCTGTCGGGGTTCTACGCGCGCGGGCAGATGAACGGCTGGTTCTTCTTCTACCAGATGCCGCGTGCCGAGGTTCAGGCGCTGCTGCCCGCGGGGGTGCATCTGGCGCAGACCGATCTGGCCGCGCCGGGGATGCACCCGGTGGGCATATCGCTGTGCCGCTATCACGCGGTGCGCGGCAGTTTCGTGCCCGATTTCATGGCCATGTCGCCCTATGGCGAGGCCAGTTTCGCCATCCCGTTCGTCCGCCATGACGACACCGGCCGGGCCAAGCTGCTCTATCCGCGCCGGCTCTATGTGGACAGTCGTCCGGCAATCGCGGCGGGCAAGATCTTCTACGCGATGGACAAGGTGTTTGCCGGGACGCAGGTGGACGACCGGTCGTTCCGGGCCACCGATGGCGCGGGCCGGACCTTTATCGACGCGCATTTTACCCAGCACGAAGACCCGCAGCCGCTGTCGCATCACCCGGCCTTTGGCACGGTCAGCGACCTGCTGGACCTGCCATTCGTGACCACGGGCAAGCGCGGCAGCCTGTTCAACGTGTTCGACATGCAACTGGATCACGCCTGGGGGGCGCCGGTCTCTGGGCACGTCACCGTGACAGACACCCAGCCCGGCGGTTTTCCGATGGCCGATCTCGATCTGACACCGCTGCGACCGCATCACCCGCACGGGCTTCCCGGCGCGTTGCGGATATGGTGTAACTGGTCGATGACCAACCCGCTCGACAGCGCGCGCGTGCGCAAGGCGGCGATGGCGCAGAGCTGGCTGAGACGAACGTACTGACCGGGGCTGAAACCGGCGAGGAAACGGGGAACGGAATGAGTACCTGTCCGGCCTGTGGGGCCGAAGCCACCGAGGGAGCGCGGTTCTGCAGCGCCTGCGGCGTCGCGCTCGAGAAACGGGACGAGCCCGTTCCCGGCGCGGGCGTTGCCCTCAAGCGTATCCTGACGCTGATTTTCGTCGATCTGGTGGGGTCGACCGAATTGGCCGCCGCCGATGCGCTCGAGAACTACGACGCCACGCTGACCCGCTATCACGCGATCTGTTCGGACGCGATTCGCAGCCATGGCGGGTCAACACTGGCGCTGCAGGGCGACGGCGTGCTGGCCTGTTTCGGCCTGTCCGACGATGGCGAGAACGCCGCATTGTCCGCCGTTGCCGCAGCCAAGGCGATGCTGGCGGCAATCCCGGCCGCGTTGCCCGGCGTGAACGCGCGGGTGGGTATCCATTCCGGCACCGTGCTGTGCCGGATGCAGGCCGATGGCGGGCTGTTGCCGAATATCTCGGGGCTCGACGTCAACATCACGTCGCGGATCCAGAACCAGGCCAGCCCGGGCGGCGTGGTCCTCAGCCGCGATACGCTGGATTTCGTGTCGCGCATCGCGACGGTTCCGGCCTCTGACATCGGTGAGGTGCGCCTGAAGGGCGTGCCGGTGCCGATGCGGCTCTATGAACTGGAGGAGGGTGAACTCGGGGCAGCAAAGGAGGCCGCCCAGACCCTCTATGAGCGTGCGGAAACGGTGGCTCTGCTGACCGGTGAAACCCCGGTGCCCGCAGGCCTGTCGCCGAATGTGACGATGATGATCGGCCCGGCGGGCATCGGCAAATCGGCCGTGCTGGGCGAAATCTCGCGCCGGCTGGGCAATACCCATCGGCTGATCGACCTGTCGTCGCGGCTGAACCTGCGGCACACGCCGCTCTACCCGGTGACGGAATGGCTGGCGCGGGCGCTGGGCTATGCGCGGTTCCCGCTGGACCCGGCCGCCGACCGGGCCGAGTTTGCCGCGCGCCTGCGCACGCTGGTGCCCGGTCTCAGCGACATGCAGGAGGAGATTTCCGCCGACCTGATGGGGCTGGCCGCCGCGCAGGCGGTGCAGCTGCGCTATGCCGCGCCGCAGTTACGGACGCTGCGGATCGGCACCATGGCCGATCTGGTGGCGCATCTGATGACGGCGGAACCGGTGCTGCTGAGTTTCGACGATTATCACTGGGTGGATGAGGACAGCCATGCCTTTATCGGCAAGCTGCTGGAACGCGGCGTTCCCGAACGCGCGCGCGTGGTGCTGACCGCGCGCCCCGGCAGCGATCTGGGCACGTTCGCGGATACCCACGGGCTTCACGTCATCCGGCTCGAAGCGCTGAGCGCGACCGCGGTGCGCGAGATACTCGCGGGCATGGGCAGCACGGGGATGGACGCGGCCGAGGCGGACCGCATCACCGTCATGGCCGAGGGCAACCCGCTGTTCCTGCGCACGCTGCTGAACCTCTATCGCCGCCGGGGCGAGGATACGTCCGAACGGATCCTGCCGCCGACGATCGAGGCTACCTTTCAGGGGTTCGTCAATTCCTTCGGGCCGCTGCGCGATCTGGTGCTGCGCGCCGCCGTGATCGGACGCGGGTTCACCGCCGACGAACTGTCATGGATCGCCGAACACGGGGGCGATCTGGCGCGTGACCTGGGCGAACTGGCGGGCGCGGGCGTGATCGAACCGACGGCAGGCGGTGGCTGGCAGTTCAGCCATATCCTGTTGCAGGAGGCTGCCTATAACATGATCCCCGGCGGCCAGCGGCGCGGACTGCACGGGCAGGTGGCCACCGCCCTGACCGAAAACGATCCGCAGCGGGTGGCAGCGGTGCCCGAAATCGTGGCCGATCACGCGATTGCCTCCGAGGAGCCGCAGATCATCGCGGGCAGCTGCGTGCAGGCGGGGGTAAGTTTCCTGCAGCGCGCCGGGTTCGATCGGTCGATCCACTATCTCGACGCCGCGCTGGCGGCGCTGGGCCAGCTCGGCCCGGCGGCCGAAGGGGCGCGGCTGACCGCGCTCAGCCTGCTGGCGGCGGCACGGGTGCAGCGGCTGGGATTTGCCCATCCTGACACGGTCGAAAGCTACCGGTTGCTCGAAGCGGAGGCGCGTGAGCGCGGCGCGGGCGGACCTGAGCATATCATGGCGCTCTACGGGCTGTTCGCGCACCGGATGATGTCGGGCGACGTGC
>CAYGNB010000207.1:0-6048 GCA_964351135.1 uncultured Rhodobacterales bacterium
TTGTTGAGCGCGTGCGTCGCGTCCGGGTTGGGATAGGGCTTCCCGGCTTCGTCCACGCCGCCCTTGTTCAGCGGATCGAGGTAGTCCCGCGTATTCATCCGGCGGATATGGGCGCCGCCCGGCACCTTGAACCCCGGCATGTCATCCGCGTAACGGAAGTCCGACGCGGCGGGCGAGCGCAGATAGGTAACCTGGTTTTCCAGCGCCCTTGCCGGATCCGGATCGTCGAACCCGTTTTCCGCGCGAAAGGCCCGCCATTCCGGATAGGTGGGCAGGGTCGCAAGCGGTGTACCATCCGACCAGCGCCCGCACATTTTCGCGCGCAGTGTTTCGCGGGCCTCGTCCTCGGAGATATCCATCACCCTGGCGTAGCGCTGCGCCTCTTCCGTCACCACGTCGTCAAAACTGGCGACATTTTCGTGCAGTTTCCGGTAGGCCATGAAGGTTCCGTTGTGCGAAAACTCCGGTGGCATCGCCGCGGGTGGCAATTCCTGGCTCTCGTCCGGGTGGCCCAGAACGAATTCTCCCGTGGCGATCGGCTGCCAAGTGCCGCCTTCGCGCTTTCCGCGCCCGATGATGCGGTCAGCCATTTCCGACGCCCGGTACTGACCGTCGAAAACCGGATCGCCGATACCGTCGGCAAATCCGAAATGCTCCTTGGGCGTTGGCAAAACCACGTCTCCGAACCGGTCGAAAACCGCATTTGCATCCTGATAATCCGCCGCACCGTCGCGCCCGGTACCCGAAAGTAGCCGCACCCCCGAATTCGAGGCCGCGCAGAGATCGCGCAGCCATGCCGTGCGCTCCTCCAGTTCGTCGACCGGATCGGCCGTGCCGGGTGTCTTCAGCTGGGCATTCAACGAAACCCAGATATGGACATCGTCAAGACCGTTGGCGCCGGGCGTGCGGTTCCTTCGCCAGATCGGATCCCAGTGCGCATCCCAGTCGGGGTCGTCCTCGGCCACCTTGGTTGTGTCCCGGTCCCCCAATACAAAGGCGCGGTCCTTCATGCCTTCGGCAAACTCGTCCGGCATGCCCTTGAGCGTACGCGCGGGCACGCCCAGCTGCCACAGGCCGAAAAAGCTGAACCCTATGTTGACGGTGCATTTCGGCTTTTCCGCCTCATCGGGCCACCGCGCGCCAGTTGTGACCTGCCGGCGCACCGCGTCCACGAATTTGCGGCCCTCGTCGGGTTTCGTGATGTTGAAGAAGAAATAACGTGCGAACGGAAACGAGAATCGGCCATATGCGCGAACCACATTTCCCTGAATATCATGAAGGTTGAGCTTGCGTGCCATTCTCGACCCTTCTCACCCGTTCCGTGCCGGGATGACGCCGGGAGGTTGTGTCGGTTCCATGCGATCACCGGGTTTGTGCTGTTCCAGAAACGCCCCGAACGCCGCATGGAGGTCGTCGGGCGGGATGCCTTGGGCCTCTACCGCAAAGTCGGAAAATTTCTGCTGAAGATAGAGCGCCTTGAGGACGGATGGCAGGTCGTCGTACTTGCCCGGTGGCAGGGGCTTTTCGCCGTTTTTCAGGCTGTAGCGGATGGCCGCAAACCCGGCGATCCCGGTCACGGCCAGACCCAGTAAGAAGGCAACGAACGTGTCGATGCCAAGGACCGGCATCTGCAAGATACCGAACAATCGCAACAGCAACGCGGCGGCGGCAAAGATGAGCGGCAGAGCGACCGCCGCAAGGAGCCATTTCAGCGGCAGATTGTTGAATGAGGGCAGCTCGAGATAATAATCGTGAAACGGCATCGTCGTTTCCACGTGGCAGCGGTTGAGATATTCGGCAAAGTCCTGCGCTGTCTCGATGCCGTCGAAGCCTTCGCAGTTGATGTAGATCTCGCGCAATTCCGGTTCCATCGTTTCCCACAGCCTGCGCGCATAGGCATCGCGAACCCGCCGCCGTTGCGCTGGCGTCAGGGTTTTGGGAAGGGGCGCTCCGTCTTCCTCGACCGCGTCGATATCGGCGCAGAACACGAGATACGATGTATTGAGCCGATCGACGGGTTTGGAAACCGCAGGATCGTCCCCGGCAAGCGAGGCCGCGAGCGCGTTCTTTCCGATGCGGCCGTTATAGACGACATCGTTCAGGACGAACATGCGGGCGAGATGGGTCCGGCGATTGCGGGCGAAGGGGCTGTTGACCCCGATCTTCTCGGTTGCGGGCGATTGCAGCGCCGACGGCATCCGTGCGAGCGCAATACGTGCCGCCTGCGTATATGAGCCGTGTTTGTGTTTGTCCGTGGCGCTGTCGCGAATGGGTGCGAGCGTTGTCAGGAAATAATGGCCGCTGTCCAGATCCGGCATGGTGATGTTCTCTCTCAGGCCGATGAGCCGGTGACATAGGCACCGCGATTGAGGTCTGCGCGCTCGGTGCTGAGGCTCGCAACCGGGCCAAAGCCCGTATCGCCAAAGCCAAGCTGCACCTCTCCCAGGGCGGTCTTGTAGGTTTCGGCAAAAGCTTCGGGGCTCTGCGTCTTGTGCGCTTCCTCCAGTTGCAGCAGCACATCATACATCCTGAGCGATGTCTTGATGTCGCGCTGCGCGGATCCGGGCGTCGCATTGTAATAGTAGTCGGTGCCGATCTGGTTGTGGGTGATGTAGGTCTTGAACGGGGTGATCGGGATGGACAGGGGATATTTCGTGGCTGAGAACCAGAACAGGTTCAGGCCGTTGGGAATACCGTCCGAGAAGGCGTCGATATACTGATCCCAGGTGCCGTTGAAATTCGAACAAAACAGCATGTAGTCGTTCTTGAGCGTCTCCTTGCCCTGCCCGAGATCCGGCCAGTCCCCGGGTTTTATGATGACCCAGCGCGCAAAGTGGATGAGCGACAGCCCCAGCAGGCCCGAAAGACGGTCCGGCATACCCCGCGCCGCCATGAAAAGCAGCCTGTTGAGCCACGTGATCTTTGGATTGCTCGGGGTCACCACGTTCATGGCATAGGCTTTGCCGGCAATGTTCGTCATCAAATGCCCCTGTAAAAAAATGCACAATGGGATATCCGACAATTACCACGTTCGGTTGTGTCTGTTAACGACGAACATCGCCTTGCGGGAGGTTTGGGCGCTAAACCGTCCTGCTTGCTCGATGTTCCGCGCCAGCAGTGCCGTTGCCGCCGCGCCGATCCCCGGAACCGCGGCGATCTACTTCAGCGTCTTTGCCAACGTGTCATAGATCCGCTGATCCGCCATCTGCGCGACGTTGAAGCGCATGAACGCGGCGGCGGATTGCGAGGGGCTGAAGACATTGCCGGGAGCGAGGACGATATTGTCGTTCATGGCCCGTTGCGCGACCTCGCTCGTGTCGATCCCGTCAGGAAAGCGGCACCAGAGGTAGAAGCCTCCGCGCGGCATGATCCAGGGCGTGATCCCCAGCGGTGCGAGTCGCCCGGCAACCGTTTTGCGCGCACGCGCCAGACGGCGATCCACCTCCGCGAGATGCTTGCGATAGCCGCCGCCCGTCAGCACGCCAGCCAACAGATCGCTTGCAACCGGGCTCGGCCCGCCGAAACTGGTTGCGACCTGAAGGTCCACCAGCGCTTCGATCCAATCCGCGCGGCCTGCGATATAGCCGCAGCGCACCGAGGCCGAGAGGGTCTTGGAGAAGCCGCCGATCCTGAGCACACGATTCAGGCCGTCGAGCACGGCGAGCCTCGGTGAGGGTTCCGGTTCGAGATCGGCGAAGGTGTCGTCCTCGACGATGGTCAGATCCCGCGTCGCGGCCAGCGACAGAAGGCGGTGCGCAACCTGTGGCGACAGTGTTGCCCCGGTCGGATTGTGCAGGGCCGAATTGGTGATGTAGAGCCGTGGAGATGCACCCAGCGCCGTTTCGAAGGCGGCGAGATCCGGTCCCTCTGCCGTGTAGGGCACACCGATGACCTCGACCTGATGCGCCCGCAGCAGCGCATGGAAATTGAAATAGCCCGGATCGTCCACCAGCACGGTATCGCCGGGGCGCAGCAGAAGCCGGCAGATCAGGTCCATCGCCTGCGAGGCAGAGGCGGTCAGCATGAGGTGTTCGGGGCCGACAGGCAGGTTTTCTTCGGCAAAGCGTCCCAAAAGATAGCGTCGCAGGGCAAGCGATCCGCGCGCCGAGGCATAGTTGGTCAGGGCCGCAGCCTCGGTTTTTGCGAGTACCCTCAGGCCCTTGCGTAACGCCTCATGCGGCATCCAGTCCTCCGGCAGCCAGCCGCAACCCGGTTGCAGCGCATCCGGGCGCGGGTCGAGCGATTGGCGCGACACCCAGAACGGATCGACGTTGCGTGCCCGTGGGCTGCCCATTTCTGCGACCTTCATCGGTGGCAGGTTGGCGCCGGTGACATAGAATCCCGATCCGCGCTTGGCGCGGATGGTTCCCTCGGCGGCGAGCCGGTCATAGGCCTCCACCACGGTCGAGGGCGACACGTTCATCTGTCCGGCAAAACGCCGGATCGAAGGCATGCGGTCGCCGGGACCGAGAGCGCGGCTGGCGATCCTGTCGCGCAGGGTCCGCATCAGGGTTTCGGTCTTGGTCCGGGCGGGTTCGGTCATTTGCGTTTCCGATTGTATGGGGAATGTAGCCCATACAGTTTGACGTGATTGTACTGGATTGTCCCTGTCTAGCTCATCGCTTCCCGCTTACCCAGAGCAAAAGCGGAGCGGCATGATGGAATACAAACTCGCGGGCTGGGGCAGCGGTTTTCTGGGCGTCCTGATTTTCAGCGGCTCGCTTCCGGCGACGCGGGTCGCAGTGGCCGATTTCACGCCGTTGTTCCTGACATCGGCACGGGCCGCGATTGCGGCTCTGCTGGGTGCGGCATGTCTTGTTGTCCTGCGCCAGACGGTTCCGGACCGGCGCGATATGATGCCGCTCATGGTTGTTGCGGCCGGCGTCGTGATCGGCTTTCCGCTTCTGACCGCGCTGGCGCTTCAATCCATCACGGCGGCGCGCTCGATCGTCTTTATCGGCCTGCTGCCGCTCTTCACCGCCATATTCGGTGTGATCCGTGGCGGGGAGCGTCCGAAACCCGCATTCTGGATCTTTTCCCTGCTCGGGGCGGCGACGATCGCGGGTTTTGCCATGTCGCAAGACGCGGGCGGGTCCGCGCGGGGCGATCTGTTGATGCTCGCCGCCATCGCGGCCTGCGGTCTGGGATATGCCGAAGGGGCGGCGCTGTCGCGGCGTCTGGGCGGCTGGCAGGTGATTTCATGGGCGCTGGTCCTGTCTCTGCCGGTGATGGCCGGACTGGCGCTTGTCACCTGGCCCGCGACCCTGGCCGGCGTGTCGCCGTCCGGCTGGATCGGCCTCGGCTATGTCGCGGTGTTCAGTATGCTGTTGGGGTTTGTCTTCTGGTATCGCGGTCTGGCCCTGGGCGGCATCGCCGGGGTCGGTCAGCTTCAGCTCCTGCAACCCTTCTTTGGCCTGCTGCTCGCGGCACTGTTCCTGCACGAACCTGTCGGCTGGCCGATGATCGTCTGCGCTTTGATCGTCGTGCTTTGCGTCTCCGGCGCCAAGCGTTTTGCCTGACATGTCATCCCAAAGGACATCCGGATGTTTCAGCTTCTCCTCTGGTTTCTGCGTCTGACCTGCCACCTGTCAGGCGTCGATGCAACGGATGTGGCGCGGCATCATCGCGCCTCCCAATCGAAGCGCCCGGCCAGCCTGCGGCGCTGGTAGAAGGCTGAAGAAACCGGCTCTCCGGAGGCACTGCGCAGGATAGGGGTATCGACAGACGGTCGCCGACGGCCCAATCATGGCGCCGCAGGAGAACGACGATGCCCGACTCAGTTCCCACGCTTGCGGTATTCCGCAACCGGACATTCCGAATGCTCTGGATTGCCACGCTGTCCTCGAATTTCGGCGGGCTGGTGCAATCCGTCGGCGCCGCCTGGATGATGACCTCGCTCACCGCATCGCAAAGCATGGTGGCGCTGGTGCAAGCATCGGTGACGTTGCCGATCATGATCTTTTCGCTTGCCGCCGGTGTCTTTGCCGACAATTTCGACCGCCGCAAGATCATGCTCTGGGCGCAGGGGTTCATGTGCGCGGTCTCGGT
>CAYGNB010000208.1:0-5985 GCA_964351135.1 uncultured Rhodobacterales bacterium
CAGCCGCGCCAACACGGCGGCGATACGGGTCAGCATTTGGGGGACTCCTCGCTCTTGGCGGGGCGCTCACCGGTGAACAGGTACTGAAGATCGACACCAGCGCGGGTGACCGAGGCCAGGTAGTCCGCTCGTGGAACGCGCTCGCCCTTTTCGTAGCGGATTTGACTGTTCTTCTGCTGATCCGCCAAAGCCGCGAACGCTGTCTGAGAAAGGGCGAGACGTATCCGCTCGGAACGCAGGCGAAGACCAAATTCACCTGCATCGAACCGATCTGTCAAAGCGTCGTTCGCCCAACAGTTGCAGGTGTTCTCTGGACCCCAACCGCGACCAGTAAACAGCCAGTTCAGGTCGACCAGCAGCGCCGATGCTAGACTACAGACGAAATCTTCGATCACGCGCTGGCGACCGGTTTCTATATCCTGAATTTTTGATGGCTTCACACCAAGCAGAAGCGCGAACTCTTCGCGCGTCAGCCCCTTGTGCACACGGATCAATCTGATCCGCGCCCCGACCATCGACGCTGCAGGAGTGGTCGAGTGGTCACGCTCCTCCAGGGCTGCGGGAATTGCGGCGACAGAGGGGTTGTCTGGCTCTGCTGAAAGCATTTCTGGCCAGATAGCCAGGGCGACGCGGCGGCGGAGGCTACCAAGCATTACGCCGCCTTCCCGGACCGGGACGGACGCTCTATATCTTTCGGCCATTCGAGATCTTCAGGCCAGTTCGCGTCAAACCAACTAAGAGCGCGATTAGCTGTCCGAAGAGTGCAACCATGGCCATCTTCGAGGCGTTGGAAAAGACGGGCGCTGCCGATGCTCAGATTGGAAATCGTTGCTTTGGAGCGACCGGTGTGGAGTGACAGCCAGTCTGCCAGTTTTGTGAGGTCTTCATACTGCATGTCATCATAATGCAAATATCCATTTTTCTGTCAATGGAGATTTTCACCATCACAGCGCGAAACCTATAATCCGTTTTCAGCTTGTGAAATCGGTCAGAGGATGCAAATTTTCACTATGCTTTCGGCTGAATATATTTACGAGGTGCTGGAGAAGCGCCGCTCGGAGCTCGGTTTGTCACAAGCTGAGGTCGGACGAAGGGCGTTTGGCAAGGCAGACAATTCCGCCTTTCAATCTCTTCGCAAGGGTTCTTCGCCTTCTGCCGAAAAGCTTGAAGCGCTGTGCGAAGCGCTAGGGTTGATACTCTATATGGGGCAACCTAGGGAAAGAATTCCGAGTATTTCATCTCAAGTGGGCAGGCGGGAAGTTGACGCCATTCAACGTGCCGCGCGAGAGATGGACTCCGTTCAATTCAAGATCGATCAGTTCCGTGACGAGGAAAGTGCGCTTCTCCAACAAGCTCAGGAGGCCACACAGGAATTCTGGAAGGGCCTCGACCCGTCAAACTATGTCCTGGTCCCGCTCTCCAAGGCCACGCTGTCAGCTGGTGCCGGCGCCTCGAACCCGTCGGAGGCGATCGTCGATCACCTGGTGTTCCGGCAGTCCTGGCTTCGCGGGCTCGGGGTCGAACCGAAACACGCCCGCCTGGCACGGGTGCGCGGCGCCAGCATGATCCCCATGATCCACGACAACGACCTGGTGCTGATCGACACGTCGAAGCGCGAGGTGCCGGTCCGAACGGCCAACCCGGCGAAGTCCATTCTCTACGCGCTCACCCAGGACGGCGAGGCGCGGGTCAAGTGGGTGCAGCGGCCGGACGAAAAGACCCTGATCCTGCATTCCGAGAACTCGGCTCTCCATCCTCCAGAGTATTACACCGGCCACGACGCGGCCGAGGTCAACGTGATCGGCAAGGTGCTGTGGTGGGGCCACAGCGTGCGCGACTGACCAGAAAGTTCGGGGCTGGTCGGAATCATATGTTCCCACTATGTTCCCCAGATGAGCCGCCGCACCAGACCACAGAAGAAGACCGACGATGCCGCCTTTCCGGTGCGGATGTTCCTTCGCGTGCCGGAATACGGATTCGGTGCCCGCAAGGTTGAGATTTACGAGTGGCTGACCGCCAATCTCGGGCGCGGTGAATATGCTATTCACGGGGGCGGAAGACACCCCGGCGTCCATACCATCGACGACCGCATAGCCGTTTACGTCCGCCACCCACGGGCGGCCGTGGCCCTCTTGCAGGCGTTTCCGGATCTCGAGCTTTCAGACGGCTTGGAATCCGGTGTCTACACGTCCCCCGACCGGCCGCTTGGAGGACTCTAGATCTCCTCGATCAGGTTCGCGCCCTCGTCGTCACGGCCGAAGCGTCGAACTGGGTGGTGCCTGAGCTGGGCGCCCGAGCCGATCGACGCATCGTCGCTGCCGTTAAGCCAGGCCTCGCGTTCGGCCGTGTTCAGGATCACCGGCATCCGGTGATGGACGCCTGACACGCTATCGTTCGCGGCGCGCGTCAGCATCGTGCAGGTCAGCAGGTCGTTCCAGCGCGAGGCCAATCCCGCGGCGAACAGGTTCTCCTCGTTGCCGGCCGACTGGATGAAATGCGGTTGCTTTTGGCCTCTCTCGCCCGTCCATTCGTAGTAGCCGCGCATCGGTATCAGGCACCGACCCTTGTTCCAGACAGCGCGAAAGCTGGGCTTGTTCGCGGCATCCTCGATCCGGGCATTGAAGGTGGTGGCCTTCCAGTCCTTCACGTCACCCTTGTGCCAGGACGGTATGAGCCACCAGCGTGCCACCAGCGGGCGCAGGTCCGGCGTCAGGACAACGACGTCCTGGGTGGGCTTTACGTTGTAGCGCCACTTCCACCCCTTGAATGGATCGATCTTGAGCCAGGACGTATCTAGCCCGGCACTGCGAAGGTTGGGGTCTACGAACCGGCCGCACATCGCACCACTCCTACCCGGCTTCTTCGACCGGAAAGAACAGCCACAGGATGATGATCGATCCGAAGGGCGACCAGAATACCGCCAGGATCCACCATGGCCACGGGCTGTGCCCGCGCGCTCTGGCCATGTTGCCAATCAGCCAGAATAGCGCCAGCAGCAACACGACTGCAAAGAGCAGGAAGAAACCAGGAAGTCCGATCTCGTCCATAGGGCTACTCCCTTCTGTTTCTCTCTACGGACTCGACGCTGAACCAACCATGAATAGCGGTACGGCACACAATCTATCCGAGCAGTTTCTGAGGGGGGTGACCCCCTCAGAAACCCGTAGCCATACAGGCCTATTTCTTACGACGGATCGTCTCGACAACGTGTGTCGACTTCCGCCGCTGCGCCGTTTTGACAGTCGTAAACCGTCCGGTTTTGGCGCTCCGACCAATCCTAAAGCTCTTCTTTGCCATGATTAACCTCACAGTTGGCAATTGCTGGTCAGATGAGCGACATTGCCGCTCATCTGATTTTCTCCGGTTCTTATTCAGGAACAAGAATCGGCCATGCGCGCAGTCCGTACGCTTTCGCGTAGAGACGCTCACCGGTCACCGGGCAGGTCCGCCAAGGGCGGAACACGTACCGGTAACCCGGTGGAGGGGGAGTGTGACGTTTAGTCATCCCTTTACCTCTTACGGGGCGTATCTTGCCATTTTAGCCAAAATGCGCTAAATGCAGGCCCTATCGTGGAGACTGATTTGCGCGTTTTGGAGGCTCTGCATCGTCAAGCCCCTGATGCACGATGAAGAAATATGTTTGGAGGCTCAGGCTGCAACCTGAGCCTTCATTCGTTAGAACCACCCTTTCTTTTGCAGGTCGTCGATACGGAAGCGCGCAGCGGGGCGCGACACCCCGAACCGCTGCATCAAATCCTCTGGGTTATCGAAAGGCGCGATGTGCCGTGTGGGCATGAGGAGCGTACTGGCGAAGCGGTTCGCCTGCTTCTCCGCCGAACGAAAGGGCTTGAGCCGCTCCGAAGATGGCGCCCGCGCGAGCGGCTTTTCAGCATCAGTGTGGAGAAGGAGATGGCCCAGTTCGTGGGCGAAGGTGAACCGGGCGCGCACCCCGCCCGTGCAGGCTTCATCATATACGTCCACGCGGAAACGGATGAACTCCCCCCTAGGGCAAGTCAGCCCCTCCGCGCCGTCCATTTCGGCGTAGGTGCAAACTTCAAGGCTGATCTCCTCGAGGCGGTTGGCTATGAGTTTCTCAACAACATCGACCACTGGGAAGTAGGGCACATCAGTGAGCCGGAAGCTTTTGCGAACGCTGTCTGCGACAGCATCCACCTCCGCCCAGCTCATTGCCGGTGCCTTGAAATCATAATTGTCGTTCATCAGTCTCCGCCTCCCTTACGCAAGATGGCAAGAATTTTCTCCAACTCATCGGGAGACAGGGCGTCCATCTTGGAACTCATCCGGCGAGCCATCAGCCCAGCAGCATCGCGCTCCAGAGGCGTTCGGGCCTCAATCGTGAATGCCTTCCGCGACCGGTCTGCGGCCCGGCGCAACGCATTGGCTGCCTCACCAACAAGCTGGTAGGCGGCGATGACAAGTTCTTCGAAGCCCGAAGGCGGTTTTTTTGAGCCGCGCTCCACAGCAGAGATGAAGGCCGACGATTTCTCAAGACGTTTGGACATGTCGTACAGGCGTTCATCCTGATCGATTCGCAGTTTCCTCAGCTCCTTCCCAAGTTCAGTAATCATAATCGCTCTCCTGGTAGATCCGCGTTAACCATACGGTATCCAATGTTGCCGTCAACCAATCAGGTTAAAAAATTTACCCCAAAAGGGTGATCTGCTTTCCTCGGCCGCGATTCCCGCAGGGCATTAGAATTTTTTTGCGGGTATCTCGAGTCGCGTGTTCCCCTTATGTTTCACTCCTGAAGCTCCCGAGGAACATTGAACATGCGAAACGACACCGATCTGATCCCGGTCGAACCAACACTTCCCGTCGCGCCCTGGCTTGGCGGCAAGCGCAACCTGGCAAAGCGGATCACAGCAATTATCGACGCTGTTTCGCATGTCACATATGCCGAGCCGTTCGTTGGCATGGGCGGCATTTTCCTGCGTCGCCGCATGCGGCCCCGGTCCGAGGTGATCAACGACTTCGGCCGGGACGTCAGCAACCTGTTCCGCATCCTGCAGCGCCATTATCCGCAGTTCCTGGACACGCTCCGGTTTCAGCTGACGACCCGGGCCGAGTTCAGCAGATTGGTCGATACCAACCCAGACACTCTCACGGATCTCGAGCGGGCAGCGCGGTTCCTCTACCTTCAGCGAACCGCCTTCGGCGGCAAGGTTTCCGGCCGCAACTTCGGCGTATCCCGCGGCCGACCTGGGCGCTTCAATCTGACAACCCTCGAGCCGATGCTCGAGGATCTACACACGCGCCTGGCCGGCGTGGTCATCGAATGCCTGGACTATGCCGAGTTCCTGCGTCGATACGATCGCGCCGACACGCTGTTCTATCTCGATCCGCCGTATTGGGGATGTGAGAACGACTATGGCAAGGCGATGTTCGAGCGGACGGATTTTGTCCGGATGGCGGAACAACTGGCCGGGCTCGAGGGGCGGTTCCTCATGTCGATCAACGATGTCCAGGAGGTGCGGGACCTGTTCGGCGGGTTTCGCCTCCTGCCGCTGACGACCAGCTATACGATCGGGAAGGACGTGGCGAGCCGTGGCCAGCGCGGCGAGCTTCTGGTAGCCAATTTCGACCTGCAGAGCGGCCTTGATGATGCGGCCTTAAACTGCCGTTGAACCCACCGTTCAACGGCCCTATTGCGCCGGCTCAACATGTCCCACCTGGAATCATTCCAGATTCGCGGCGATACCCGCCATGGCCATGTAAACAAGGGGTTTGCGCGAGGTGGGACATAAACCGGCATATGCCCAAATCATGTCCCACCTTAAAATACTAACCCCTTGAAATCATTAAACCGGCAAATCAACACGTTCGCGGCGGCGGCGATCGCGCGAAACTAATTTGGCAGAACGACGGCACCCGCCACGCAGGACCAGATTCGCCCGATCGCTTGTAACCGACTGTTCTGCGGGCCTTTTCAGGTCACACCGGCTAATCCCAGACAATCCCGGTATT
>CAYGNB010000209.1:0-2991 GCA_964351135.1 uncultured Rhodobacterales bacterium
CCACCGACATCGCAATAGGTCTCGCGCGCCAGAACATGGGGGTGGCGCAGCGCTTCGTCCAGATCGAGAACCGGCGCGAAACACACATCCGTTCCCTCGAACTCCTCGCACCATTGGTCACGCGTACGAGTGGCGAAAACCCGTTCCAGTTCAATCCGGTAGGTGGACCAGTTGGCCGGGTCGTTGCGACCCGCGCGCCAGCCTTCGGGCAGGGAAAGCCGGTCCATGAGGATATCGAAAAACTGTGGTTCGAGCGCCCCGACCGTGATCCATTTCCCATCGGCGCAGCGATAGACACCATAAAACGGCGCCGCGCCGTCCAGCAGGTTCGCCTCGCGTTCGGATCGCCAGAGCCCCTGATTGCGCAGCCCGTGAATGAACCCCATCAGCGTCGCCGTGCCGTCGCAGATGGCAGCATCCACGACATCGCCGGTACCGGTGAGGCGGGCACGCAACAGGCCGCAAACGATACCGTAGGCGAGCATCATGCCCCCGCCCCCGAAATCACCCAGCAGGTTCAGTGGGAATGATGGATTGCGCCCCGCTTCGCCGGACGACCAGAGCGCGCCGGTAATCGCGATATAGTTCAGGTCATGCCCCGCGGCCTGCGCCAGCGGGCCATCCTGCCCCCACCCCGTCATTCTGCCATAGACAAGCGCGGGATTGATTTCGTGGCAGGCATCCGGGCCGAGACCGAGCCGCTCCATCACGCCCGGCCTGAACCCTTCGATCAGCGCGTCCGCCTTGCCTGCCAGCTTCAGCGCGACCGCCCGTCCATCGTCGGATTTCAGGTCCAGAACGACGGACCTGCGCCCGCGCCCAAGCACGGAGTGTTCCTGCAACGGGTCTCGTTTTCCCGGCCGGTCGATCCGCAGGACATCGGCGCCCATATCGGCGAGCATCATCCCGGCAAAGGGGCCCGGCCCGAGACCCGCAAACTCCAGAACCTTCACACCGTCCAACGGCCCCATAGCTTTCCCCAAACTTGTTCGCATCACACACACCGTGCGGCAGGGCGCAGGCGCATAACTTGTCCCTGACCGTATAGCGGACATTCCGCCGCCCGTAACAGATACAAGCCTACGATCACGCCGAGGTGCGGCGGCACCCGCGTGCATCATAGCGTTCAAGAGATCGCCGGGGGCGGCCGAAAGTTGCGCGTCCGCTATTGGTGCTCTGCCCGAACGATGGCCGCACCGTCGGCCATGGCCTTCATCTTTCCGAACGCCACATCGCGCGGCAGGTACTTCAGCCCGCAATCGGGGGCCACCACAACCTTGTCCGGGGCGATATGGGGCAGCGCCCGCCGGATGCGCGCGGCAATCACCTCGGGCGTTTCGACGGTCATGTCGGACAGGTCCAGCACCCCCACCATGATGGTCTTGCCGCGCAACTCTCCCAGTACCGAGGTGTCGAGCCCGGACTGTGCCGTCTCGATGCTGATCTGATCGCAGGTGCACGCCTGCATCTGCGGCAGAAAGGAATAGCCGTCCGGGCGCGTCTTGGTCATTGCGGCATAGCCAAAGCAGATATGGACGGCGGTCGTACCCACCGCGCCGTCGAGCGCGGCGTTCAGAGCGTCGAGCCCGTAATCCTCGGCGATATCCGGTTTCGCCTGCAGCCAGGGCTCGTCGAGCTGAACGATGTCGGCACCGGCGGCAAAGAGATCCGCCATCTCGTCCCTGACCGCGCGCGCATAGTCCATCGCGGCATCGGCGGCACTCGGGTAATAGTCGTTCTGCGCCTGAAGGCTCATGGTAAACGGGCCGGGCAGCGTGATCTTCACCTTTCGGTCGGTATGGGCGCGCAGGAACTCCAGATCGCCGACCTCGACCGGGCGCCTCCGTGCGATGGGCCCAACGATGCGAGGGACCGGCACGGGCGACCCCGAGCGGGTGATGACCGTCCCGTAATTGTCCAGATCCAGCCCGTCCAGCGCCGTGGCGAAACGGTTGGAATAACTTTCGCGCCGGATTTCACCATCGGTGACGATATCGAGCCCGGCCTCTTCCTGATCCCTGATCGCGATGCGCGTCGCATCGTCCTGCGCTTCTTTCAGAAACGGTTCGGGGATGCGCCACAGCTCTTTCGCGCGGGTGCGCGGGGGAAACTGGCCCTTGAGCTTTTCACGATCGATCAGCCAGTCGGGCTGGCAATAGCTTCCGACGAGGGTGGTGGGAAACAACATCGGTTTCTCCGTCTGCTGGCCGGGCGCCGCATGGCGCGTCCGGCGATGGGGGATCAAGCGAAGAGATCGCGCTCGACACCGGATTTCTCGAACACGTAGTCACGGCTTTGTTCCAGTTCGCGCCGGAGCTTGTTCATGTCGTGCCCCAGAAGCTGCCCCTGCCATTTGCGGATGCGGCCCGCGACCATGACCGTATCGACATTCGAGCGATCCATCAGCGTCACCACCGCACCCGCCGCGTTGTTCAGCGGCGCCACGTTGATCGCCTCGGCATCGAGAAGGACGATGTCGGCCTCTTTCCCGGGGGTCAGCGATCCGGTCTTGTGATTCAGCCGCAATCCCTTTGCCCCCTCGATGGTGGCATGCCGGATCGCATCGGCGCAGCGCATCAAAGCCGGGAATCCCTCGTCGCCCGACAGGGCGCGTTCATTGGCGCGCATCCGCTGCAGCGTCATCATGCTGCGCATCTGGGTAAAGAAATCCGCCGACATGGTGCATTCGACATCCGACGACAGCGACACCGACATGCCGAGGTCCAGCGCCTTCTGGATCGGTGGCTCGCCATGGCGCATATGCATCTCGATCGGGACGGACAACGAAACATGTGCCCCCGCATCTGCGGCGGCCTTCCACGCGTCATCGGTCATGCCAGTCATGTGGATAAAGATGTTGTCCGGGCCGAAGACACCCTTTTTGGCCAGTTCGTCGAAGGTCGGGGTCATGCCAAAGGTGGTCACAACATGCAGCGCGATCTGCAGGTCCAGTTCGCGCCCGATCTGCCACGCTTCTTCGTATCCCTCGAT
>CAYGNB010000209.1:3091-4697 GCA_964351135.1 uncultured Rhodobacterales bacterium
TAGACATCCTCGGGCCGGTAGTGCTGTGAGAAGTTGAGAAGCATCGTCTCGTAGTAGTTGACGGCATTTTCCGGCCGCCCGTCATTGACGACAATCGCATCGGCCAGCGAAGAACGAAGCCCGGTCTCGAACTGATGGTGATGCGTGTCGATGAAACCCGGCATCACGATCTTGCCCGAGGCGTCGATGACATGTGCGTCGCTGGCCCCGATTTCGGCGGCGACATCCACGATCTTGTCGCCCTCGATCAAAACATCGCCCTTTGCGAAATTACCGACGGCCTCGTCCACCGACAGCACCACGCCGCCTTTGAGCAGGACCCGCACACCCGGTTTTCCGGCCACGCCTGGCAACACCGCCTCGGACGTCCCGGCGCTGCCGTTCGCGTCCGCAGCCATCCTGGCAAACGGCACCGCGCCGGGGCACAGCATCGCCGGTGTCGCTGGGTTGCACAATCTGCACATGATATGTCCTCCCTCTATGCCCGGATCAGCCGCCGAGAACGGCCCGCAATGTCGGATAGCGGGTCAGTTGAAAGGCGATATGCGACGCCGCCTGCTGCAATGTCGGCATCCTTTCTCGGATCAGTTCTTCGGGCGTGACCATCCCGGTGTAACCCGACGTGTTCAGCGCGGCGATCGTGACGCCGTTCTGGTCGCGTATCGGAACCGCCAGCGCCGTGATCCCGTAATCCAGTTGATCCACGGTGGTCGCATAACCATTCTGCCGGACGGCCATCAGCGCCTTGCGCAGCTCTTTCGTGTCCGTACAGGTCTTCGATGTCAGTTTGGCCGGTTCGACCGCGGCCAGGTAGGCGTCGAGCCTGTCGTCCGGCAGAGCGGCCAGCAGAACGCGGCCCATCGACGTCGCATAGGCCGGGTATCGCGCCCCCGCGACCGCCGCCGCGCGACGCGCCCGTTGCACCGAATGATGCGCGACATAGATCACGTCATGACCGTCCAGCGTGCCGACGGATGAGGCATCGCCAAATTTGCCGACGATCTCGCGCAGGTCTTCCTGCAGAATTTCATCGACCCGCGCGGAAAAATAGAAGGCGGACCCGAGCGCCATCAGCTTGGGGCGCAGGTGAAACCGCTTTTCCTTGCGCCCGACATACCCGAGCGCCTCCAGAGTCATCAGCGACCGCCGGGCAGTGGCCGGCGTCACCCCGACGCGCCTCGAAACCTCGGACAGGGTCATCTCGGGGTTTTCGGCACCGAAAGCTTCGAGGATAGCGATCCCTTTCGCCAATGCCTCGACAAACTCGGCCGGTTTCTCGGTCGTCTCGGCCAATATCTCAGCTTTCCGGCGCCAGCACGAAATCGAACTCGCAAACAGCGTCGGGCGTGCGCTCCAACGCGTAGCCGAGATTTTCCAGATTCTTCGCAGGCTCCAGTTTGGCGATCAGGGATTTCCGAACGCCGAACACCGCGTCGTTGTCGAGATACTCGGTATTGTCGAAGAATATTTCGGTCGTGATCGAACTCATGCCCGGCGCTCGGACGATGTAATGCAAATGGGCCGCGCGCCACGCGTGACGGTTGCCCGCCCGCAACAGATCTCCAACCGGCCCGTCATAGGGAACCGTGTAGGGTTTGGGCAGAAC
>CAYGNB010000209.1:4797-5964 GCA_964351135.1 uncultured Rhodobacterales bacterium
GCCCCGCCTTTGGTGTTGATCATGTCCACCAGCGCCGAGAACCCGATCACGTCGGACAGCAGGATGAATTCGTGCCGCTCGGGCGTGGAAATCTGCCCGCAATCGTAGAGGAAGTTGAGCACGCCCATCCACTCTTCGTGGGTCAGGTTATGTTCGCGCGTGAAGTCGTGCAGGTGATCGATGAACCCGTGCAGCAGCTGTTCGAAACGGCTGCCGGGCTCGGTCTCGAATGTCTTCTTCACCGCCTCTGTAATTGTGAACTGATTGATATCACGCATTGATTTCCTCCCCAATCCGCGCGCAGCCGGTCGCTTGGCGACAATACGGCTTGACGAAAGGCTAATCCGCTCGGTAATTTTCGACAAGAGGAAAAACTTTCGCATTGCGAAAATATGGGGAAATCATGCGCATCGGCAAGCAAGATCAGAGCTTTACTGCCATCGCCACGTCAGACGCCGAAAGCATCACGGTTCGCGGGTATGACCTGTGCGACGACCTGATCGGGAAAATCGGGTTCACCGACTATTTCTGGCTGCTGGTACTGGGCGAGCGCCCGTCCGACGCGCAGCGGCAAATCATGGATGCCTGTCTCGTCGCCATCGCGGAACACGGCCTTGTTCCGTCGGTTCAGGCGGCCCGCATGACACTGGCCGCTGGCCCCGACGCCTGGCAGGGCGCCATGGCGGCGGGCCTGCTGGGCATGGGCAGCGTGGTCGCCGGAAGCTCGGAAGCGGCGGGACGCTATCTGGCTGACCTCGTCAGGACGGCCGAGACCGATGGTACGGATATCGAAACCGTGGTCCTTGAGAGCCTGGAGGACCACAAGGCGCAGAAAAGAAAAGTCGCGGGACTGGGCCATCCGCAGCATAGCGGCGGCGACCCGCGAGCCGACCGGCTGCTGGGGATTGCCGACGATCTCGGCATTTCCGGCACATATATCCAGACGCTGCGCATCCTTGGCGAACACGCGTCACGCATCATAGAACGCCCCCTGCCAATCAACGTTTCCGGGGCGATACCGGCCTGCATCCTCGACGCCGGCTGGCCGGTCGACGGGATCAAGGCGGTGCCGCTGCTCGCACGGGCCGCCGGGCTGTCAGCACATCTTTTCGAAGAGGCGCGGCGTTCCATCGGGTTCATCATGTCCCACAATGCGGACCTGGCGAT
>CAYGNB010000210.1:0-1331 GCA_964351135.1 uncultured Rhodobacterales bacterium
CGCAGGATCTGGAACATCATCTCGCCCTTGCGCATGGTCGAGGCGTTCTCGATCTCCAGTTCCTCTGCCACAGCGAGCAGATCCTTGGGGCTTTTTGCTTTGAGCGAGGCGAGCGTGAGGGATTCTTGGGTCATTGTCATATGGCTTTCCGATCCCGGCGATTGCGGGAAATCCATGAGTCATAACGGGAAAAGCCAGCACCCGGACGGGTTGGCCGAAAATCTAAGTAGGCAAAGACCACTCCAGAGTCAAACGCCGATTAGAACTTTATCACCACCGACAGCACGATCACCACCATCAGAACCGTCGGGAGTTCATTCATCATCCGGTACTGTTTACCAGTCAACATATTGGAACCACTTATAAATTCCTTACGCCGCAAGCCCAGCCAGTGATGATACCAGGTCATTGCCAGAACCGCGACGGCCTTGGTCCATGGCCAGACCATCCCCCAATCCACGATGCCGGGTGTAAAGACCAGCATGAGACCAAACACCCAGACCGCGATCATTGCCGGATTCATGATTGCCCGCAGCAGCTTCAGTTCCATCGTCTGAAACACCGCGTCGAGCTCGCCGCCAGATCCGGCCCTTTCAGTATGATAGACAAACAGACGGGGAAGATAGAACAGACCCGCCATCCAGGCGATCACTGACATTATGTGAAATGCTTTGGTCCATGGGTACAGCGAGGCGAGCAGGTCGGTCATCTATCGGTCTTCCCAGCAATCTGACCTCAAATAAAAAAAAAGAAGAAAGAAAGAAATGATGTTTTTGTTGTGTGCGATTTTTCTGTGGATCAAAGGGTCATCCCAAAGCTTGTCCTCATGGGGATGATTGCATGAACAAAACACATAGATGTTCGGGATCATACAAATATATCTATTATAATCAATATGCTGGTTCTTATCAGCGCAGGCACATTACCGTGGAAAACTTGTGGAAAACCACTTGATTTCGAGGTTTCAAACAGCGCTCGGGTTATCCCTGTCCCAAGTGCGGGAATCGATGAACTGATCGGCGGTTTTCGGGCCAAGCCGGGCTAACTTGCAACCGGGCGAAAAACCTTCCAGAACAGTCCGGTGTTTCCGGGTCGGTTCTCCAGCGGGTTGTCCACATGGTTGTACAGATCGTGCTTGCGTCGGGATCGGCTATCCGGGCACAGATGTTGCGCGCGGCGGCGGTTCCCTTCGATGTGATTGTGCCCCGCGTGGACGAGGAGAGCATCCGCCAGTCAATGCTTGCCGAAGGTGCGGGACCACGCGATGTGGCGGATGCGCTGGCCGAAGCCAAGGCTCGCAAGATCAGCGCGCGATTTCCCGAAGCACTGGT
>CAYGNB010000210.1:1431-5908 GCA_964351135.1 uncultured Rhodobacterales bacterium
GTTCTGCGAACCTTGCCGCGTATGGGGTTTGTCGGTGTCAACATCACGGTGCCGCACAAGGAAACGGTTCTGCAGTTCGCCGATCAGGTTACCGACCGGGCCGGGTTGATCGGTGCTGCCAACACGCTGACCTTCAGGGCGGATGGCGGAATTCTGGCGGATAACACGGATGGGTACGGGTTTATTGAAAATCTGCGGCGCGGCGCTCCGGACTGGGATGCCTCCGCCGGACCTGCCGTCGTTGTCGGGGCCGGGGGTGCATCGCGGGCCGTTGTCGCATCCCTGATCGAAGCGGGTGCGCCCGAAATCCTCCTGGCCAACCGGACGCGGATTCGCGCCGAGCGGTTGCGTGAAGATCTCGGACGCCGGGTGCGGGTCGTTGACTGGGTTCAGGTCAGGAACGTCCTGGGCGGGGCCAACCTTCTGGTAAACACCACGTCGCTGGGCATGACCGGTAAGCCGGAGCTCCGGCTTTCGCTCGATGAGTTGCAGCCGGAAACGGTGGTTACGGATCTGGTTTATGCGCCGCTCAGAACTGAGCTGTTGCAGGCCGCCGAGGCGCGGGGCTGCATTACCGTGGATGGGTTGGGGATGCTGCTCTATCAGGGCGTGCCGGGCTTTGAACGCTGGTTCGGTCAGCGCCCCACGGTCGACGAGGCGACACGCCGGGCGGTGCTGGGATGAGCTTTGCGCTGGGTCTGACCGGGTCCATCGGCATGGGCAAAAGCACCACCGCACGGCTTTTTGCCGAGGAGGGCTGCGCGGTTTGGGATGCGGATGCCGCGGTTCATCGACTCTATGCGCCCGGCGGTGCGGCAGTGGATCCGATGCAGGCGACATTTCCGCAGGCCGTCGTCGATGGCGCTGTCAGCCGCGATCGGCTCAAGGCAATTATTGCCGCCGATCCAACGGCGCTGCGGACCATTGAGGCCATTGTTCATCCGTTGGTCGCGGCCGACCGCGAACTGTTCCGGCAGGATGCTACGGCGGATATCATCGTATTCGACATTCCGCTGTTGTTCGAAACCGGCGGCGATAGCCGGATGGATGCGGTGGCCTGCGTATCGGTGCCGCCGGAGGTGCAGGAAGAACGGGTCATGGCCCGCGGCACGATGAGCCGTGAGCAGTTCCATAACATCCGGGACAAACAGATGCCCGATGCCGAGAAACGCGCACGATCCGATTATGTCATCATCACCGACACGTTGGAAAATGCCCGCGCGCAGGTCAGGGATGTGATAAGCAGGATCAGGGCAGGGTTGGCTGATGCGTGAAATCGTTCTCGATACCGAAACAACGGGGCTCGACCCCGAAACCGGCGACCGGATCGTCGAGATCGGCGGCGTCGAACTGCTGAACCACGTCGCTACCGGGCGGACCTACCACCAGTATATCAACCCGGAACGGGCGATGCCCCAGGAGGCCTTCGAGGTGCACGGTCTGGGCGATGATTTCCTGCGGGACAAGCCCAAGTTTGCACAGATCGGACGGGAATTCGTCGAATTCATCGGCGATGCGAAACTGGTCATTCACAATGCCAGTTTCGACATGAAGTTTCTGAATGCCGAGCTGCGATGGATGGGCCTGGTGCAACTGCCGATGGATCGCGCGGTCGATACGCTGGCGATTGCACGGACGAAATTCCCCGGTGCCCAGAACTCGCTGGATGCATTGTGCCGCCGCTTTGGCATCGACAACTCCGCACGCACCCTGCACGGTGCATTGCTCGACAGCGAAATCCTGGCCGAGGTCTATCTCGAACTGATCGGGGGGCGGCAGCCGGATTTCGGTCTGGGCGTTGCCAGTTCCGACACCGGCGACAGCGCGGCCGACAGCTGGCGTCCCGGCCCCCGGCCGGCAGCCCTGCCACCGCGGCTGACAGACGAGGAACGCGCCGCCCATGCCGAGTTCATTGCAAAGCTGGGTGATGCTTCGCTTTGGCCCGGCCCATGAACGAAAAAGGCCGCGCTCAGGCGCGGCCCCTGACGGCGTAAGCCCGGAGCTTACTGGGTTGGTTGCGCTGCAGCCTGCCGGCGCGCCAGTTCGTTGCGATAGATTTGCACGAAATCCATGTTGTCGAGGTTGAGCGGCGGGAAGCCACCGTCGCGCGACACATCGCTGACGATGCGGCGCAGGAACGGAAACAGCATGCGCGGGCACTCGATCATCAGGAACGGGTGCATCTGGTCTTCGGGGACGCCCTGAACATGGAAGATACCGACATATTCAAGCTCGAGGACAAACAGGGCATCGCCACTGTCCTTGGACTTGTTGTCGATGTTCAGCTTGATCAGGACCTCGTACTGGTGCTCCTGTGCGCGCTTCTTGGCATCCAGGCTGACCTGCACGCTGATATTGGGTGTCACTTCGCCGGTGACACCGCGCTGGGCCATCAGGTTTTCAAAGGACAGGTCGCGAACGAACTGGCCAAGAACGTTCATCTGAACCTGAGGCGCTTGTTGCGGCGCGGCTTGTTCATCGGTGCCGGAACCGTTTTCGGACATGAGAAAACTCCTGAAATCACGTTGACCCGCACTTAGCAGGTGGCAGGACGCTTCTCAATGGCACGTCTTAGTCGCGGGTCCAGCCCGATGGCGGCTGGTTCGGATCGCGCGGTGTCCGAACTTCTTCGAACTCGCCGTCGATCACGTCGTCGCGCGGCGGCACCCCGGAGTTATGCCGGGACATTCCCGCCCCACGCGGACCGGTACCCATCTGGAATGTGGTCACGTTCATGCGGGTGCGGGCATAGCGCATCACCGCGAACCGGACCGGTGGCATCAGCAGGGCAAATCCCAGCGCATCGGTGAAAAATCCGGGCGTTAACAGCAAGACGCCAGCGACAAGGATCATCGCCCCATGCGCCAATGGTTCGGTCGGATCGTCGAGGTCGTTGAACGAGCGGCGCAGGTCGTTCATGGCCAGCCGTCCCTGCCCGCTTACCAGCGTTGTACCCAGCACGGCGGTCAGCACCACAACCGCGAGCGTCGGCCATAGACCGATCAGCCCGCCGATCTGGATGAACAGCGCGATTTCGATAAGCGGCACCAGCAAAAAGGCCAGAAAGAGATACATTGCAAGAACGGGTCCTGATTGGGGTTGAGCGGTGGACTTGCCCCCGCGCGTCACCTACATAGTGCTTTGGGCCTGACATACAAAGACCGCAGCCTGAAACGAGGTAGGAATGAATTCGCCCCTGATCCAGCTTCTGGTGCTGGCCGGTATCGCCGTGTTCCTGATTCTGCGCCTGAAAAGCGTGCTTGGGACGCGCGAGGGATTTGAAAAACCACCGGTCCCGAGCCAACCGGACAAGCCCGACCGCAAGGGTTTCGAAGTGATCGAGGGCGGCCCCGACCGCGACATCACCGATCATGTCGATGCCGACAGCGACCAGGCGCGGGAGCTTGCCGCAATGAAACGGGTCGAGCCGGCCTTTTCGGTTTCCGAGTTTCTGCAGGGTGCCCGCGGTGCCTATGAGATGATCGTGATGGGTTTCGAGCGCGGGGATCTGGACGCGATCCAGCCCTACCTGTCCGAAGACGTGTTCGAAACCTTCGTCAGCGTTGTCTCGGCACGCGAAGATCAGGGTTTGCAGATCGACGCGGAATTCATCGGTGTGCGGGAAACCGCGATTCAGGATGTTCAGTTCGACAAGGATACCAACCGCGCCGAACTGACGATGCGTTTCGTGGGTGAACTGACCTCGGTCGTGCGCGACCGTGACGGCCAGATCGTCGAAGGCAGTCCGACCCAGGTGAAGCGTCAGAAGGACGTCTGGACATTTGCGCGGGAAATGGGTGCGGACGATCCGAACTGGATTCTGGTCGCGACCGAATCCTGATCCCGACGCCCGCCGATCCGACCACAGAGGCCGAGCCATGACCCGGCGCCGCCGACTGACCCCGGAAGAACAGGACCTGTGGCGCAGGGTGGCGCGGCGCGCAGAGCCTCTGGCAAAGTCGGCGCGCAATGTGTCACCGGAAATTCCGTCACGAAAGCCCGACTCGTTACCAAAGACAACGCCGTCTCAGGCTGCGTCCCGCGCGTTCCCTGACGATTTCACGCTGGGCGCGCGTGGTGGCAGCCAGCCGTTTTCCCACGATCTGGACCGTGAGCTGTCCGACCGGCTTCGCGCCGCGCCGCTGCGCATGGATGCCAAGACCCATCGTCGGATGAAACGCGGTGTGATGAAGCCCGAAGCCCGCATTGACCTGCACGGCATGACGCTGGCGCAGGCTCATCCGGCGCTGATCTGGTTTATCACCTCGTCACGCGCGGCGGGAAAGCGGTTGGTGCTGGTCATCACCGGCAAGGGCAAACCGTCGCGTCAGGATGATGATCCGGTCCCGACGCCGCGCGGGGTGTTGCGCCGGCAGGTGCCGCATTGGCTGAATGCCGCGCCGCTATCGCAGGCTGTTCAGCAGGTGCGCCCCGCGCATATCAGCCACGGCGGCGACGGCGCGTTTTACGTTTATCT
>CAYGNB010000211.1:0-1619 GCA_964351135.1 uncultured Rhodobacterales bacterium
ATAGGCGGCGTCGTCCAGCGCGGCGATGGTCCGGGCGGTGTCGTGGTTTTCGCTCCAGACGATGGAACTGCGGTTATCTTTCAGGGGAAGGATCGCCAGCGGACCCGGCGGCATGAAAAACTGGTGCGCGATGCCGTCATGGGGTTTGTCGTGGGCAATGGCGCAGACCAGCGCGGTCTGGCCGTAATCCCATTCGGTGCGCGAAATTCCTGCCCGGCGGGCGGTGCCGCTGGCGCGTCCGTCGCACCCGACCAGAACCTTGCCGGTCAGGGTTTCGCCACCCTCAAGCGTCAGGGTCATGCGCCCCGGCCGGGTTTCCTGCGCCACGACGCGGCCGGTGATCTGCGTGATAGCGGGCTGATCCGCCATCGCGTCCAGAAAGGCGCGGCGCAGATGCCGGTCCTCGACCATGAAGCCCATCGGGCCTTCCTCGATCTCGGCATGGTCGAAATGCATCCAGAACGGCGAAGGCCCGGCCCCGGCGTGGCCGTCGGTGACCTTGATTTCCAGCATCGGCTGGGCGTCATCCGCCACGCGCGGCCAGATGCCTGTCGCGGCCAGCAGCCGTTGCGATGACAGCGCCAGCGCATAGGCTCGCCCGTCAAAATCTGCATCGCGCCGGGCGCTGGTGGCGAGCGCGTCGATTACGGTGACGGAATGTCCGGCGCGGGCCAGGGCCAGCGCCAGGGCCGGGCCGTTCAGCCCGCCGCCGACAATCAAAACATCGCTGTGCAGTTCCATGATCGCACTATGCGTGCCGGGGCGGGATTGTCCATGTGCAGTCCTGTCGCTACCGTTCCGAAAACGGGAAAGGATGGGCGCATGACGGATTGGTTGACGATGACGGCGGGGGATCTGGGGCGCGGCATCGCGGCGGGTGACATCGACCCGGTCGATCTGACGCAGGCCTATCTGGATGCCATCGCCGCCCACCCGATGAGCGACCGCATCTATGCCCGCGTGACCCCTGACCGCGCGCTGGCCGAGGCCCATGCCGCGCGCGACCGCGCCCGCACCGGGCAACGGCGTTCGCTGGTGGACGGTGTTCCGATCAGCTGGAAGGATCTGTTCGACAGCGCCGGAACCGTGACCGAGGCGGGATCTGACCTGCTGCGCGACCGGGTGCCGGACCGCGATGCCCCGGTGCTGCGCAACGCCACCGCGATGGGCGCGGTTTGCCTGGGCAAGACCCATATGAGCGAACTGGCGTTCTCCGGGCTGGGGCTGAACCCGGTCAAGGCGACACCGCCCTGCGTCAACGACGCCGGGGCCGCGCCGGGCGGGTCGTCGTCGGGTGCAGCGGCATCGGTTGCGTTCGGGCTGGCGGCCTGCGGGATCGGATCGGATACCGGCGGATCGGTGCGGGTCCCGTCCGCGTGGAACGACCTCGTGGGGCTGAAAACCACTTCTGGCCGGTTGTCACTGGACGGCGTCGTGCCGCTCTGCCCGAAATTCGACACTGTCGGGCCGCTGGCCCGCAGCGTCGAGGATGCGGCGCTGTACCTCGCCCTCATGGAGGGTGAGCGGCCCGCCGACCTGCGCGGCGCGCGGCTGGACGGGCGGCGGCTGGCGGTGCTGGAAACCGAGGCGCTGGACGATCTGCATGACGCGCCGCGCGC
>CAYGNB010000211.1:1719-5842 GCA_964351135.1 uncultured Rhodobacterales bacterium
GATTACTATAAATCCCAGAACCTGTTGGTTTTGCGCAACACCCGCATCGGGAATCTGATGGGGCTGAGCGCGCTGACCCTGCCAACGGGTACGCCCGCTTGCGGCCTCTGCCTGATGGGCGCGCCGATGGGTGAAGAGGCGTTGTTGCGGCTGGGCGCGGCGGCCGAACGGGTGCTGGCCTGAAAGCCACAACTGCCGGGACTCGCCCGGCTTTTTCTGGACGGGGCGCGCGCGCGTCTGTACTCTGGACGAAATCCGGGGCGAACAACGACCCCGACCTGAGGCAGTTTCGATGGATTATCCCGAGCGGTTTTCGAACCTACCGGACTATGCATTCCCGCGCCTGCGCGCGTTGCTCGACGGGCATTCGCCCGGCGGCGAGGTGCTGCATATGTCCATCGGCGAACCGCGCCACCCGTTCCCGCCCTGGATCACGCAGGTGATCGCCGAGAACGCCGCGGGCTTTAACAGCTATCCGCCGAACAACGGATCGCCGGACCTGCTGGGCGCGATCGCGGCGTGGTTGTTGCGCCGTTATGGTGTCTCTGTCGATCCCGACCGCCAGCTGATGGCGCTGAACGGCACTCGTGAGGGGCTCTATAACGCGGCAATGGCGCTGTGCCCCGAACAGAAACGCGGCCAGCGCCCGGTGGTGCTGACCCCGAACCCGTTCTACCAGGTCTACATGGTCGCTGCGCTGTCGGTGGGTGCCGATCCCGTCTATGTCCCGGCCACTGCCGAAACCGGTCATCTGCCCGATTTCGCGGCGCTGCCAGGCGAGGTTCTGGATCGCACCGCGATTGCCTATATCTGTTCGCCTGCCAACCCGCAGGGGGCCGTGGCCGGGCGCGATTACTGGCGTGATCTGCTTGAACTGGCGGAAAAGCACGATTTCCGTATCTTCGCGGATGAGTGTTATGCTGAGCTTTACCGTGGCGATCCGCCGCCGGGCGCGCTGCAGGTGGCCGCCGAAACCGGGGCCGATCCGGAACGGGTCCTGGTGTTTCATTCGCTGTCGAAACGGTCGAACCTGCCCGGGCTGCGGTCGGGGTTCGTCGCCGGGGGACCGGGGAGTATCGCCCGCATTCACCAATTGCGTGCCTACTCGGGTGCGCCACTGCCGACACCGTTGCAGGCCGCCGCCGCGCGGGCCTGGGCGGACGAGGCGCATGTCGAGGAAAATCGGGCGCTTTATCGGAAAAAATACGCACTGGCGGATGACATCTTTGGCGATGTGCCGGGCTATCTGCCGCCGCGGGCCGGGTTTTTCCTCTGGTTGCCCGTCGAGGATGGCGAGGCTGCAACGCTGAAGCTGTGGCAGGAAACCGGGGTCCGGGTGCTGCCCGGCGCCTATCTCGCGCGGGGCGAGGGCCGGGACAATCCCGGCAAGGGATTTATCAGGGTCGCGATGGTGGCCCCAATGGACGAGACGCGGCGCGGGCTGACCGACCTGCGTGATTGTCTCTACGCGTAGGGAACGAGGGTAAGGTATGGCATATCAGACACGCAGCCGGGATCCGCTTCTGGACAGCAACATGCAGGAGGCGCTGGAGCGGCGAGGCCGGGAACTGATCGGCATCGCCATGATCTGCTTCGGGCTGGCCGTGGCCGCGATGATCTGGTCCTACAGCCCCGACGACCCGAACTGGATGGTGTCGACCGATGCGCCGGTGCAGAACTGGTTGGGCCGTGTCGGTGCCTCGGTCGCGGCGCCGCTGATTATGATCGCGGGCAAAGGGGCCTGGGGCATCGCGCTGGTCGCGGTGATCTGGGGGTTGCGGTTCGCGCTGCACTGGCATGCGGACCGTGCCATGGGGCGGCTGATTTTTGCCCCGATCGCGATTGCGCTGGCCTCGGTCTATGCGGCGACGCTGGTGCCGGGCGCGGCCTGGCAAGCTACGCACAGCTATGGGCTGGGCGGGTTGTTCGGCGACACCGTGCTGGGGGCGGCGCTGACGCTGCTGCCGCTGGGATCGCAGATGGCGGTCAAGCTGATTTCGTTCCTGCTGGGTGTCGGCCTGCTGGCTCTGGGGGCCCATGTGACGGGCTTTACCCGGCCCGAAATCGCGCGTGGGCTGCGGTTCTGCATGGTCAGTCTGGTAATGGCCTACGGGCAGTTGATGACGCTGCTCGGTCGCGGTGCCGCGCAGGCGGCGCAGGTTGCACGGGACCGTCACGCGGCGCGGGCCGAACGCCGTGCCACCGAAGCGGATGAGTTGCTGGAGTACGAGGACGATCTGCCGGACTGGCCCGGCCCGCCGGCGCAATCGGTGCTGGCCAAGGTGCCGTCCTTTATCCGCCGTCCCGAAGCCATGCCCGAACCCGAACTGATCGAAACCGAATTCACGGTCGAGGTCGACGAACCCAGTGGCGATCGCATCCGCGACCGTATCGCCAACGCGATCCGCGCCCGCAAGGGTGAGCCCGAGCCGGATCCTGCGCTGCCCCTGACCAAGGGGCGAGGGCGGCGGCCCGAGCCGCTGGTGCTGGATCCTTCGGCTGGCAGGGCACGGGTCGAACCGCCGGTGTTTGCCGGTGCAGAGCCGCACGAGACGCCGGACCCGGTCGATGCACAGTCCGATCCGCAGACGCAGGTATCGGTACAGGACGACACGCTGCCATTGTCCGAACCTGACCTCGCCCCGATGCCGCTGCCGGTCGCCGAGCCGCGCAAGGTGGTGATGAACCCGCCGCGCAAGAAGGCGGCGCTGTCTACCCGCGCGATTTCCGAGGCACAGCCCGGCCTGGCCTTTGACGAAACGGGCGAGGCGTTCGAATTGCCCCCGCTCAGCCTGTTGACCAACCCGGTCAGCATCGAGCGCCACCACCTGTCGGACGAGGCGCTGGAGGAAAACGCACGGATGCTGGAAAGCGTGCTGGACGACTATGGCGTCAAGGGCGAAATCGTCAGCGTTCGCCCCGGCCCGGTCGTGACCATGTACGAACTGGAACCCGCGCCGGGCCTGAAGGCGTCGCGCGTGATCGGGCTGGCCGACGACATCGCCCGGTCGATGTCGGCACTGTCGGCGCGCGTCTCGACCGTACCGGGCCGGTCGGTGATCGGGATCGAGCTGCCAAACGAAAACCGGGAAAAGGTCGTGCTGCGCGAAATCCTCGCCAGCCGCGAATTCGGCGATGGCAACCGCAGCCTGCCGCTGGCGCTGGGCAAGGATATCGGCGGCGATCCGGTGGTGGCCAACCTGGCCAAGATGCCGCACCTGCTGATCGCCGGGACCACCGGTTCGGGTAAATCCGTCGCCATCAACACCATGATCCTGTCGCTGCTCTACAAGCTGACGCCCGAGGAATGCCGGCTGATCATGATCGACCCCAAGATGCTGGAACTGTCGGTCTATGACGGCATTCCGCACCTTCTGTCGCCCGTTGTGACCGACCCGAAAAAGGCGGTCGTGGCCCTGAAATGGGTCGTGGGCGAGATGGAGGACCGCTATCGCAAGATGTCCAAGATGGGCGTGCGCAACATCGCCGGCTACAACGGCCGGGTAAAGGACGCGCTGTCCAAGGGCGAAATGTTCTCGCGCACGGTGCAGACCGGGTTCGACGACGAAACCGGCGAACCGGTGTTCGAGACCGAGGAATTCGCCCCCGAGATGCTGCCCTATATCGTGGTGATCGTGGACGAGATGGCCGACCTGATGATGGTCGCGGGCAAGGAGATCGAGGCCTGCATCCAGCGTCTCGCACAGATGGCGCGGGCATCGGGCATCCACCTGATCATGGCCACGCAGCGGCCCTCGGTCGACGTGATCACCGGTACCATCAAGGCCAACTTCCCAACCCGGATCTCGTTCCAGGTGACGTCCAAGGTGGACAGCCGGACCATCCTCGGTGAAATGGGTGCCGAACAGCTGCTGGGCATGGGCGACATGCTCTATATGGCGGGCGGGGCCAAGATCACCCGTTGCCACGGCCCGTTCGTATCCGACGAAGAGGTCGAAGAGGTGGTCAGCCATCTCAAGAGCTTTGGCCCGCCGGAATATGTCGGCACGGTGCTGGACGGCCCCGACGACGAAAAGGCCGATGACATCGACTTGGTTCTGGGGCTGGGCGGCAATACCAATGGCGAGGACGCGCTCTACGATCAAGCGGTGCAGGTGGTGAT
>CAYGNB010000212.1:0-5830 GCA_964351135.1 uncultured Rhodobacterales bacterium
TTCAGCGTATCGGCCACATAGCCGCCGATGGTCGACCGGTGGGTATCCGAGATTTCCCTCACCAGGGCCAGAAGGCGGTCGTTCAGGGCCTGCGCGGCACCGGGATCGGTGCGCAACATGTCGGCGACGCTGACCAGCGCATCGGTAACAGCACTGCGCACCGGGTTTCCGCCGTCCTGCCCGCGCATCGTCAGCAGGACGCCCAGCACCTCGGCGCCGGCGTTGGAGATCCGGTCGGCCAGTGCATCCAGCGCGCCATCATCGTCGCCCAGAAGAAAGGCCGTCACCGCACCCTTACGCTCCAGATCGACGACGAATTCCCGGAACAGCCCTTCGAACTGGGCGCGCGTTTCGGTGTCCGGCTGCGACAGCTCGCCCAGCAGATTGACGATGGCGTCCACGATCAGGTCCGCCACCTTGTTGTCGACCGGCGCGGCCACCCACCAGCGGCTGTTTTCGCGCACCAGATGGGCAATATGGGCGCGGCTGTCATCGACATACTCCGCCACCTGCGCGATCACCTGATCGAAACCGTGCCCGCTGGCCCCGCGCTGCAGGATATCGCTCAGCAGTTGCGTGAGTTCCGTGTTGTCGCGGCTTTCGCGCAGCAACGCGCGCACCAGCTTGCGCACACTTCGGGCAAATCGTCCATGCGGACCCTGCACCGCCACTGCCTCCAGCCCTTCGAGAATCAGCCCGGCGATGTGATCCGCGTGTTTGCGATCAGCGAGCCAGTCCGCGATCCGTGCCGCCGGGTCGATTCGTTGCACATTTTCGGCGATCTGTTCGGGAACGAGGATGTATTCCTCGATGAACCGGCCAATATTCTCGGCGGCCTCGTCCTTGCGATGGCGCAACAGCGCCGTGTGCGGGATCGGGATACGCAGCGGATGACGAAAGATCGCCTCGACCGCGAACCAGTCGGCCAGGCCACCGACCATGCCGGCCTCGGCCACCGCGCGGATGAACAGCACCCACTCCGCAGGTTCGGGGACCGCCAGCGTCGCCAGGAACACCGCGACCAGCGCCGCGAGGATACCGCTTGCGGTCCGGCGCAGACGGGTGAGACGCTGCGGTTCCTCCGCTGCGGCCATACCGGGAAAGCTAGCCACCGTTCACTGCCCCAATCAGGCGGCCTGCAGCTCGGTGCGAGACCGGAAATCGCGGATCAGCGCCGCTGTTTCCTCGGGCATGGTAACAATAAAGAGATGTCCGCATTCGACCTCGACCAGCTCGGCGTTCGGAATCCGACCCGCCAGAATCTTGCCGTTCACCGGCGGCACGATCGGATCGTCGCTGCCCATCAGCACCAGTGTCGGCATCTTCAGCGCCGGCAGCCAGCAATAGCTGGTCCAGCCGCTGATCGCCATCAACTGATAGAGATAGCCGCGCGGGCTGGAATGCGACATGGCGTCCATGTGTTCGGCCAGCAGCTCGCTGTTCTCACGCAGCAGCCCGCCATAGATCTCGGGGCCGATCCGGGCCATGAAATCGGGATCCATGTAGCGTTTCGGCGTCGCCATCTTCGACAGGACCTTCATGCTGCCCGGCACCATCACGTAACCGGCAGTGGTCGCCGCCAGCACCAGACGCTGGGTGCGGCCCGGATAGTCATGGGCAAATTGCTGCGCCAGGCCGCCGCCCCAGGACACCCCGAACACGTCGGCTGACCCGATGCCCAGATGATCGAGCAAATCCGCCGCCAGCCGCGTCATGTTGACCGCCCGGTAGGGAAAGACCGGCGCCGGCGATTTGCCGACGCCGGGAATGTCGAAGATCACGCATCGCGTGTTCGGGAATTGCGCCATGAAAGACGCGGCCGTTTCGATGTTGGCACCGATTCCGTTGAACAGGAGCATCGCATTGTCGGCATTGTCCGGCCCGCTCGTCGCGTACCGGATCCGGTACGCTCCAAGTGTCACGAAATCGGTTTTCATATCTCAATCCGCCTCGGCCATCACATAGCTGCCCGGTGCCGCGAGCGTGGGCGGGTTGGCCCTGTTGCCCAGGCTCCGCGGCGCCTTGATCTGTTTCGGCGAACGGGCCTTGAGCCACTCCGCCCAGTAGAGCCACCATGTCCCCTGATGTTCCTCTGCACCAGCCAGAAAATCCTCGGGTGTCGCATGGTCACTCTTGTTGGTGCGGAACCTGGCCTTCTTGTTGGACAGCGGGTTGATCATTGCCTGGATATGGCCTGAACTGGACAGCAGGTATTCGGAGTTCCCACCCAACAGGTGTATCGAGCGATAGCAGCCTTCCCACGGCGTGATGTGGTCGGTGGTACCGCCCACGATCAGGGAATCGCAATCCACCGCTTTCAGATCAATCGGCTGACCCAGCACATTCAGCGCCCCTTTCCGGGTCGCGGCGTTGGATTCGAGCATATCGATGAAATCGCTGTGCAACTCCGCGCTCATATTGGTGGTGTCGGCATTCCAGTACAGAATGTCGAAGGCCGGCGGGTTCTGACCCAGCAGATAGTTCGACACCCAATAGGACCAGATCAGATCGTTGGGCCGCAGCCAGGCAAAGACGCGCGCCAGATCCTTGCCCTCCAGCACCCCCTTGTGATGCGACGCGAACCGCGCGATTTCCAGCGCCTCGAGCGATGTCATCAACCCCATCGTGGTATCCGCCGCGCCATCGGTATCCAGCACGGTCACGACCAGACTCAGCGAATGGGCACGGTCGCAGTCCACGGCTTTCCAATAGCCCAGCAATGCGGCGGTGGTGATACCGCCGGAGCAGGCACCAACCATGTGCAGCTTGTCGGATTTGGAAATGTTGCAGGCCACCGCCGACGCCCGGTCGAGCGCCTCGATATAGCTGTCAAACCCCCAGTCGGCCTGATCCCTGGTCGGGTTGAACCAGCTGACGATGAACACCTGAAACCCTTGCTGCAACAGGAATTCGACCACCGAACGTTCCGGCGCCAGATCCCAGACATAGAATTTGTTGATCTGGGGCGGCACGATGAAAATCGGGATCTGATAGACCTGCTCGGTCTGCGGCTTGTACTGGATCAGTTCCAGATGCGGCTCGGAATAGACCACCTTGCCCGGCGTGGTGCCAAGGTTTTCACCGACCTTGAACCTGGACTTGTCCACCATCGACGGCATGCCGTTGTTGTGGGCCATATCGCCGAGAAAGTTCTTCAGCCCGTCGCGCAGGTTCTTGCCACCGGTTTCCAACGTCGCCTTGAGCGCGGCAGGGTTGCCGCCCAGCGTGTTGGTCGGCGACAGTGAATCGGTCAGCGTCGCCAGCAGGATCTTGGCCCGTTCCTTGTCGCGCGGCGACAATTCCATGCCGTCGACCCAGCTTTGCAGCTCGGCGCACCATTGCAGATACCCGTCGCGCAAACCGCGGAACATCGGGTTCTGGTCCCAGATGGGATCGCTGAAACGGCGGTCGCCCGGCTGCGGTTTCGTGCTGCCACCCAATCCTGCCAGCGCACGCCAGACTTCGAGATTGGCATTGACCGCGTCCAGAAACAGCGTGGCAGGGCTGGACATCGACGCCCGGTAGAAGTTCATCAGCGACTCGGTCTGCTCGCGCAGTTTCCGGTCATTCATCATCCGGGCCACAAGCTGGTTGGTATTCGGCATCATCGTTCGGATCCTCCCCCGGTCCTAGCCCATCACAAAGGCGATCTGCTCGGCGATGATCGCCGGCTTGTCCGCGCCTTCGATGCGCACTTCGTTTGTCGTGGTGACGGCGATCTGGCCGGGGCGCTTGACCTCCACCCCGGTGATCGACACCGCAACGCGAACCACGGCACCCACCGGAACCGGCGCCAGGAACCGGACCTTGTTCATGCCGTAGTTGATGATCTGCCGGGCATCGGGCGGGTAGATACCCAGTTCCAGATGCTTGCCCGCCACCAGCGACAGCACCAGCATACCATGGGCAATCGTGCCCCCGAACGGGCTTTCCGCAGCCGCCCGTGCGGGATCGGTGTGAATCCACTGATGATCGCCGGTACAGTCGGCAAAGGCGTCGATGCGATCCTGATCGATCACCACCGGCGCGCTTTCACCGAAATCATGGGCCGTGAGGCCTGCCAGCATTTCGACGCTGTAGTTTTCGGGCGCGGACATGCGTTTCCTCCTCCGATGTAATCAGTCGTAGTCGCGCAGTTCGCGGCGCAGGATCTTGCCCACGGTCGACTTCGGCAGCGCATCGACAAAGGCGATCTGCTTGGGCACCTTGTAGCCGGTCAGATGCTCGCGGGCATGGGCAGTGATGTCGTCGGCATTCAGGCTCTTGCCCGGTTCGACCACCACGAACAGCCGCAGCGCTTCGCCGGTCTTTTCATCCGGCACGCCAATGCAGGCACATTCCGCGACACCGTCGACATGGGCGATGGTTGCCTCGACCTCGTTCGGAAACACGTTGAACCCGGACACCAGCACCATGTCCTTCTTGCGGTCCACGATCTTGACATAGCCATCGCCGGTGAACACGCCGATATCGCCGGTGCGGAAATAGCCGTCCGCTGTAAACGCATCGCGGTTGGCTTCGGGTTTTTGCCAGTAGCCGCTCATCACCTGCGGGCCGGTGGCACAAATCTCGCCTTCCTCGCCCAGCGCGACATCTTCGTCCTTGTCGTTGAGCAGCCGGATGTCCGTCGACGGCACCGGCAGCCCCGCCGCGCCCGAGAAGCTCATCGTGTCCAGCGGGTTCAGCGCCAGAACCGGTGAGGTTTCCGACAGGCCGTAGCCCTGGCAAATCGGACGCCCGGTGATTTCCTTCCACTTATTCGACGTCGCCTCGAGCACCGGGGCGCCGCCGCCGATGGTGATGCGCAGCGCCGAATGGTCGATCGCCGCAAATCGCGGGTGCATCACCAGACCGGCAAACAGGGTGTTCACACCGGTCAGCATGGTCGGTTTGGCGTTTTCGAACAGGTCGAGAAGGTGATCCACGTCGCGCGGATCGGTGACCAGATAGTTGGTGCCGCCCTGATCGATATAGGTGATCAGGTTCGCCATCAGGGCGAAGATATGGTAGAGCGGCAGCACGGTCAGCACCACCTCTTTGCCCGGCGAGATCGCATCGCCCGCAAAGGCCCGGTATTGCAGCGTGTTCGCAACGAGATTTCCGTGGCTCAGCACCGCGCCTTTCGACAGGCCGGTGGTACCGCCGGTATATTGCAGGAACAGCATGTCCTCGCCGGTCAGAGACACGGGTTCGCGGGTCAGTTTCGCGCCGGCGCTCAGCGCCTCGGACAGGCGGTGAATGTCGGTGTGCATGGCAGCGGCGGCCGGGCTGGGCAGGGCAGGGCCGCCGGCATCGGAGAGTTCCGCGGTGATCACATGTTCGACCGGGGTTTCGGCAATCACCTTTGCCAAGGTCGGGGTCGACCCGGTAAAGATCACGATGGTCTTGACGCCGGCGTCGTTCAACTGGTGCCGCAATTCATCGGGGGTGTACATCGGGTTGACGTTCACCTGCACCCCACCGGCCAGGATGATCCCCGCCATCGCCACCGGGAACGCCATCATGTTCGGCATCATCACCGCAATCCGGTCACCCTTCTGCACGCCCATTTCATGCTGCAGGTACGCCGCGAAATCCTCGGCCAGCTTGCCGAACTGGGCAAAGCTGAGCGTTGCGCCACGATTGACGAACGCGGTGTGATCGCCGTAGCGCGCGACCGCATCGGTGATCAGGTCCGCGACCGAACGGTCCGGATCCACGGTGATCTCGTGCGGGGTTCCCTCCGAATAGGACTTGAGCCAGAACTTCGACATTATTTCCTCCAAACCTGAATGCGTGAACTGGGCGAATTGCCTTGGCCCGCATGTAACGTGAAAACGCTGGTCGCCAG
>CAYGNB010000213.1:0-5759 GCA_964351135.1 uncultured Rhodobacterales bacterium
CCCGTCGAACAGCTGCACCCGTTGCGGCAGATAGCCGATATAGCGGCCAAGCGCGTCGGGGTCGTACTGGTCCAGCGCGGCCCCGTCCAGCCGCACCTCGCCGCCAGCCGGATACCAGACCCCGGTGAGCGCCCGCGCCAGCGTCGATTTGCCGGACCCGGACGGGCCGATCACACCGATCGCCTGCCCCGGCTCGACCACAAAGGACACGTTCTTGAGCGAGGCGCGTTTTTCGCCGGGGGGCACGATGGTCAGCGCCTGCGTCCGCAGGTTGGCCTTGGGGCGCGGCAGCGGTGTACGCGTGCGTTCGGGCGGCACCGCATCCAGCAGTTCGGCCAGGTTCGACCAGCCCTTCATCGCGCGCTGCACGAGCGCCCATTGACCGATTGCCAGTTCGATCGGCGCCAGCGCCCTGCCGAGCAGGATCGAGGCGGCAATCATCGCACCCGGCGTCACCTCGTTCTGCAGCACCAGATAGGCGCCCAGGCCCAGCATCGCCGATTGCAGAAACAGGCGCAGTGCCTTGGTGGTCGACGAAAACGTACCGCCCACATCGCCTGCGGCAACGCTGCGCTGCAGGGAATGATCCCGGGCCACCTGCCAACGGCGGAACGCGGCGCCCTGCATCCCCATCGACCGGATCATTTCGGATTCGGTGCGGATGCCTTCGGACATCAGGTTGGCCCGGTGGCTCGCGCTGTTGGCCTCGATCACCGGTTTGCGTGAAAATACCTGATTGAGCACGGTGATCACAACCAGCACCGCGCCGCCGACCACCGCCAGGATGCCCAACCAGGGGTGGAACAGCATGATTCCAAACAGGAATACCGGGGTCCAGGGGATATCGAAAGCCGACATCAGCACCGGCGATGCGATCAGCCGCTGCACCGATTCGAGATCGGACAGCCCGGTCTGCGCCACCGGATCGTTGGACACCGAGGACCGGCGGATCATCGCTTCGAACACGCGCCGGTCGAGCCGCGACTGGAACCGCGCCCCGGCGCGGGCCATGATCCGACCCCGCGAATAATCCAGCAGCGCCATGATACCGTAGAGAAACGCCACCAGCAGCGACAGCGCCACCAGCGTTTCCTCGGACCGGCTGCCCAGCACCCGGTCATAGACCTGCAGCATGTAGAGCGGTCCGGTCAGCATCAACAGGTTGGCGAAGAAGCTGAAAATCGCTACAAACCAGTACAGGCCACGGCTCTGTTGCCGCGCTTCGCGCAGTTCCTCGCGGCCGCTTTTTCGTCTCATTCAGCCTCTCCTGCCCCACGCCTGCCCGACGGGGATACGTGGTCCGGCCGAAATTAGCCGGTTTCCAAATCGCCGCTTTGACATTAAGTCAAGGCGGGCTTCAAGTGAACCAACCCAGGCATCCCCGCCGCAGGTCGTGGGCGAAGACGTAACGGATACCGGTCTAATGAACGTTAATGATCGCGCCGCCAAGGCCGGATTTGTTGTAGCCCTGATCGCGATGCTGTCCGGCTGCGCGACACCCTCGCCGGAACAGGTGGCCAGCGGCGAACCTTTCGATCCCTACGAAAAGAACAACCGCGCGGTGCACCGGTTCAACGTAGCGGTGGACAAGATTTTCTTCCGCCCCGCGGCCAAGGGCTACACCAACCTGATTCCGGACCCGATCGAGGACAGTTTCAACCATTTCTCGGAAAACCTGTCGAAGCCGGGCGATACCGCCAACTTCATCGCTCAGGGCAATTTTCGCGAAGCGGGCATTTCCCTTGCGCGATTCCTGGTGAATACGACAGTTGGCTTTGCCGGCCTCGCAGATCCCGCCACCGAATTCGGCATTCCCGAGGCCGAGACGGATTTCGGGGAAACCCTGCATGTCTGGGGCGCGCCGGCAGGCGCCTATATCGAACTGCCCGGGTTCGGCCCATCGACCCAACGCGACGCGATCGGCCTCGTGGCCGATTTCTTCACCAACCCGCTCACCTTTGCGCTACAGAACCCGGCTGAAAATATCGGTTTCTATTCGAATGTGGTAGAACGGCTGTCGGATCGTGGCCGGTACTCGGACACGGTCGATGCGATTCTGTATGAAAGCGCCGACAGCTATGCTGTTGCTCGGGTGATATACCTTGAAAACCGGCGCTATGAACTGGAAGGCAATGACGGGGATTCCTATGTAGACCCGTATGCCGATACATCCGGGGGCGGCGCGTCCGACCCCTATGCCGATATCTACGAGGACCCATATGCTGAATAAGTCCCTGCCCCGCCGCACCTTTCTGACCTCGGCCGCCGCTGCTTCGGCGCTCGCGGCGTTGCCGGCACCGCTGCTCGCCCTGACCGAAGCCGGTGCCCGTTCCCTGGTCGATTCTCTGGTCGGCGATATCAACAAGGTCATTGCCTCGGGGAAATCCGAATCGGCGATGATCAAGGATTTCGAGAAGATCTTTGTCCGCTATGCCGATGTGCCGATCATGGCACGTTACGCGCTGGGGCCCGATGGCCGCCGCGCCAGCAAGGCTCAGATGCGATCCTTTACCAAGGCATTCCAGGCCTATGTCGCACGCAAATACGGGCGCCAGTTCCGGGAATTCATCGGCGGCCGCGTCGAAGTGAAGGGCACCCGCAAGATCAAGGCCGGCTATGAAATCCGCGCAACCGCTCACCTGAAGGGCGAAGCTCCGTTCAACGTGACCTTTCTCGTGTCGGACAAATCGGGCCGCGAACGGTTCTTCAACATGTTCGTCGAAGGCGTGAACCTGTTGCTGACCGAGCGCACCGAAATCGGCGCCATGCTCGACCGGCGCAAGGGCAATATCGACCAGATGATCGCCGACCTACAGAAAGCGGGCTGAGCGACCCGCCGCGCGGGTTTCCGGTAGCAGTTCACGAGAAAATAGCAGCGGCTCTACACGGGGCCGCTGACCGAAGGCGTCAGCGGTCGCCGCCCTGACGGGGTGTGCTGCCGCCGCGATTGTTGCCGCCACCGCCGCCAAAGATATCGCGCAGGACATTGTCGACGACCTGCCCCAGCCCGCCGCCGCTCCGGCGGTTATCGGCGGTGCCCGTATCACCCGGATCACGGGTCCGGGTCGGCCCCTGGGGCGCCATCAGCGGCAGCGGCGTGGGTGTCAGCCCGTCATGCACGCGCACCATCGTTTCATGCCAGATTTCGGCAGGCAGGCCGCTGCCGGTCACACCTTTCAGTGGCGTGTTGTCGTCGTAACCCATCCACACCCCTGCCACATATTGCGAGGTGAAACCGATGAACCAGGCGTCGCGGGCCTCCTGCGAGGTGCCGGTTTTGCCCGCTGCCTGCCAACCGTTCAGCCGCGCCCGCGTTCCGGTACCCTCGGTGATCACTTTTTCCAGCATCCAGATCAGCTGTTGCGCCGCTTCCTGACGGATCACCCGTTCGCCGATACCGCCGGTCGCCCCCATCAGGGGCGCATCGTCACCCAGCAGCGTCAGTTCGGTCAGGCCGTAGGGCGTGACGGCCGAGCCGCCATTGAGGATACCCGCATAGGCGCCCGTCATTTCGATCAACGTCGCCTCGGACGCTCCCAGCGCCAGAGCCGGCCCCGCTGCCAGATCGCTTTCGATGCCGAAATCGCTGGCCACCTGCCGCACCGATTCGCGGCCGGCGCTTTCCGAGATCTTGACCGCCGGAATATTCAGCGACCGTTTCAGCGCATCCGTCAGCGTCACCCGGCCGGAATATCTGTGGCTGTAATTCTCGGGGCACCAGCGGCCCGAGCCGGGAATGTTCATGCAGAACGGTTCATCCACCACCGTGTCGAGCGGTGAATAGCCGAGTTCCAGCGCGGTTGCATAGACGAAGGGCTTGAAGGCCGATCCGGTCTGCCGCCGGGCCTGAGTTGCACGGTTGAAGACGCCCGACACCCGGGTTTCGCGGCCGCCCACGATCGCGCGCACCGCCCCGTCAGCGGACATCACCACGATCGCGGCCTGCGCCTTGGACCCGTCGCTGACCTTTTCCTGAAACACGAACTTCATCGCCTCTTCGGCGGCGGCCTGAAGCCGGCGGTCCAGCGTGGTGCGGATCACCACGTCCTCGGTCGTATTGCGCGCGAAATAGTCCGGCGTCTTTTCCATCACCCAGTCGGCGAAATAGCCGCCTGCCCGCTCGGCCGCGGCCTGCGACAGCCGGGCGGGGTTCGCCCGTGCCTGCTGTGCCTGATCGGCGCTCAGATATCCCTGATCCTCCATCAGCCCGATAATGAGGCTGGCGCGGTTCTGCGCGCGGGTCAGGTTGTTGGTGGGGGCAAAGCGTGTCGGCGCGACCAGAAGACCGGCCAGCATCGCCGCCTCGGAGGCGTTGAGCTGCGCCGAAGGTTTGTCGAAATACCGCTGGCTCGCGGCCTCGAAACCGCGCGCACCGGCGCCGAGGAAGGCGCGGTTCATGTAGATGGTCAGGATCTCGTCCTTGGAGTATTTCACCTCCATCGCCATCGCAAAGATCGCTTCCTTGACCTTGCGCCAGAGCGTGGTGCGGCGGCAATCCGCCTCGTATTCGGCCTCTGTCTTGCCCGATGCGGGATCGTAGGGTTCGCCCAGACACAGCAGTTTCGCCGTCTGCTGGGTAATCGTCGAGCCGCCATGGCCGGACAGCGGGCCGCGCCCTTCGCGCATGTTGATGCGGACAGCGCTGGCAACGCCGCGCGGGCTGACACCGAAGTGACGATAGAATCGCTTGTCCTCGGTGGCGATGATCGCGTTCTTGAGATGCGGCGACACGGTTTCGGTGGTCACCACTCCGCCGAACTGATCGCCGCGCCAAGCGAATACCTCGCCGTTGCGGTCAAGCATTGTGACGGATCCGCGCGCGCGCTGGTCCAGCAGGGTTTCAGGCTCCGGCAGGGTCGAATAGATATAGCCGACACCCAGCGCCACCAGCAGCACCACCACAATGGTCACCCGCGAGGTCACCACCCAGATCAGCCGCAAGATCCAGCCAATCACCGATCGGATCAGCCGCCCGAACCAGCCGAAGATACCGCCGCCACCCTTGCGGGCGGTCGAACGCTTTCGCGTACCGCGCCCCGTTTTCCTGCGGGAACTGGCCGGTTTCGATCGGGCCCCGGTGGATTTGCGTGCGGATTTGGCCGCGGTTTTCTTGCCCGAGGTATAGCGCCGGTCCGCGACCAGCGGCGGCGTTCGCCGTTTCCTGTCCGTCATGCCTGCACGCCCTGTTCGGCCTTTTCGCGCAGACTACCCCGCCGCCGCCGGATTGTAGAGGCCCCATTGAGACAGGAAATGCAGAAAGATATCTGCCTAAATATTAATCATTCATTTCATTGTGTGCAAAATTTGTGCGTTTATTGGGCCGGCGGGCGTTTTTTTCGCGCCTGCAGCATTTCAGCCAACCGCAAGATGGGGTTCCCTAACCGTGCATGAGGCGCGGTCCTGTCACGACCCCGGGCTGCGCAACAGGAAGGAAAACCGAGTGAAACAGATCATTGCAACGATCAAACCGTTCAAGCTCGACGAGGTACGGGAAGCGCTGACCCAGGTCGGGCTGCGCGGAATGATGGTCACAGAAATCAAGGGCTTTGGATCCCAATCCGGCCATACCGAAATTTATCGCGGTGCTGAATACCAGGTAAATTTCGTACCCAAGATCAAGCTGGAACTGGTGGTGCCGGACGATCAGGCCGACGAGATGGTCGAGACCATCGCGCGCAGCGCCCAGACGGGCAAAATCGGCGACGGCAAGATTTTCGTACTGGATGTGGATCAGGCCGTGCGGGTGCGCACCGGCGAAA
>CAYGNB010000214.1:0-1361 GCA_964351135.1 uncultured Rhodobacterales bacterium
CTGGTCGGGCTGATCACCGCGCTGATCGGCGGGCGGCCGGGGATGATCTCGGGGGCGACCGGCGCGCTGGCGGTGGTGATGGTGGCGCTGGTGGCGCAACACGGGGTCGAATACCTGTTCGCCACGGTGGTGCTGATGGGGATCCTGCAGATCGTTGCCGGCGCGCTGCGCTGGGGCAAGTTCATCCGGCTGGTGCCGCATCCGGTGATGCTGGGCTTTGTCAACGGGTTGGCGATCGTGATCTTTCTGGCACAACTGGGCCAGTTCAAGGTGCCCGGCAGCATGGAGAGCAACGGCCACGGGATGTCGGGCGGCGAATGGCTGACCGGCGCGCCGCTGGTGCTGATGCTGGGGCTGGTGGCGCTGACCATGGCGGTGATCTGGCTGATGCCGCGGATCACCCGCGCCGTGCCCGCGCCGCTGGCCGGGATCGCGGTGGTGGCGGCGCTGGTGCTGGCGCTGGGGCTCGATGTGCCGCGGGTCGGCGACATGGCCTCGATCGAGGGCGGTCTGCCCGCGTTTCACATACCCATGGTGCCGCTGACATTCGAGACGTTGCGGATCATCCTGCCCTATGCGGTGATCCTGGCCGCGATCGGGCTGATCGAAAGCCTGCTGACCCTGAACCTGGTCGGCGAGATCACCGGCAAGCGGGGCGGCGCCAGCCAGGAATGCATCGCCCAGGGCGTGGCCAACACGGTGACCGGGTTCTTTGGCGGCATGGGCGGCTGCGCGATGATCGGTCAGTCGATGATCAACGTGAAATCCGGCGGCCGCACGCGGCTGGCCGGGGTGGCTGCGGCGCTGTTCCTGCTGGCCTTCATCCTCTGGGCCGCGCCGCTGATCGAGCAGATCCCGCTCGCGGCGCTGGTGGGCGTGATGTTCATGGTGGTGATCGGCACCTTTGCCTGGAATTCGCTGACCATCCTGCGCCGGGTGCCGCTGACGGATGCCTTTGTGATCGTTCTGGTCACCGTGGTCACGGTGATGGAGGATCTCGCGGTGGCGGTGGTCGTCGGCGTGATCGTTTCGGCGCTGGCTTATGCCTGGAACAATGCGCGCCGCATCCATGCCGAAACCGGCGTCGACAGCTCGGGGGCCAAGGTCTACCGCATTCGCGGGCCGCTGTTCTTCGGCTCGTCGGAAGGGTTCGTCGAGCTGTTCGACCCGGCGGGCGACCCGGCCCGCGTCGTGGTGGATTTCGCCGAAAGCCGTGTCGTGGACCAGTCCGCCCTGCAGGCGATCGAGGCGCTGGCGCTGAAGTATGAACGCGCGGGCAAGCAGCTGCAGCTGCGCCACCTGTCGCGCGACTGCCATCGCCTGCTGACCCGCGCCGGGCATCTGGTGGTGGACAGCAATGA
>CAYGNB010000214.1:1461-5728 GCA_964351135.1 uncultured Rhodobacterales bacterium
AGCTGCTGATCCCGGCGAAGTCATGGTTCGCCGAGGCGGTGATGAACCGCACGCCATGCGCGATCTGGCAGAACCTGCCGATCCGCAGGGTTTCGCGGGAGAACGGGAACAGGTAGGGGGCCAGCCGCGCCGCCCAGTCCTGCGGCGGGTCGAAATCCGAGGCGTAGCTGTAATCTCCGGCGGCGAACCGTGGGTGGTCGATTGCCTGTGACAGGAACACCGTGCCCTCATGCGCGCTGCCGTCGGGCAGCGCGATCGGATAGCGGCGGCGCGGGTCGGGCAGGGGCATCAGTCGTCCGGGCGGACGATTTCGAACACGTCGGTCACGCGGATATAATCGCGATAGCCGAGCCGGGCGAGCGGCTGGAACGCGGTGACGTCGAACCGCCCGTCACGGATGCAGTCGTCGCGCAGATGTATGCCGGTGACCTCGCCGAATACGGCGCGGTTGGACCGGCCGGGCAGGGTGACGATCTGCGTCAGCCGGCATTCCAGCGCGGCGGGCGCGCCGGCGACCCGCGCGCAGTCGATGGTGGTGCAGGGCACCTTGTCCAGCCCGGCGGCGGTGAATTCGTCCTCGCCGCGTGCCAGGGCGGCCGAGCTGGCGTTCATCGCCTCGCGGGTGGCGTATTCGACGATGTTGACGCAGAACACGCCGGTTGCCGCGATATTGGCCACGCTGTCCTTGGTGTTGTCGCGGTCGGGCTTGGCGCTGGTCGAGGCGAACATCACCTGCGGCGGGACATAGGCGACCGCGTTGAAGAAGGAATAGGGCGCGAGGTTATCGCTGCCATCGCTGTCGCGGCTCGAAATCCAGCCGATAGGGCGCGGCGTGACGATTGCGCCGAACGGGTTGTGCGGCAGGCCGTGGCCGTCTTCGGGGCGGTAGAACATCGGTCTCTCCGGTCGTTTGCCGAAGCCATAACGCCGTGTTAGGGCAGAGGCCAGCAACAAGATACGGGCAGGGCGGGTGATCGGGCTGAGGCCGGAACGGCAGGCGGATTGGTGGGAGGTCGAGGCACTGTTCGACCTGTGCTTTGCGCCTGGGCGCGAGGCGCTGTCGTCTTACCGGTTGCGCGACGGGATCGCGCCGGTGGCCGACCTGTCGCGCGTCGCGCGCGACGAACAGGATATTCTTGCCGGGGCGATCCGGTTCTGGCCGGTGCGGGTGTCGGGGCAGGCGGCGCTGCTGTTGGGGCCGGTGGCGGTGCACCCCACCCATCAGGGCGAAGGCCTGGGCGGCGCGCTGATCCGCGATGCGCTGGCAGCTGCGGCCGAGGCCGGCTGGGACCGGGTGCTGCTGGTGGGCGACGCGCCCTATTACGGACGCTTCGGCTTTGCCCGGCTGGACGGGGTCGAAATGCCGCCGCCCACCAACCCCGACCGGGTTTTGGGTCATGCGCTGCAATCGGGCGCATGGGCGGGGCTGCGCGGCCGCGTGACGCGCTGGGACAGCGACAAGGCTTGAAAATCCGCCCGGATCCGCCGATCTGAAAGAGATGGACATTTCGACGGCAGCCCCGCTGACGCCGGCCCAGATCGAGGCCGAACTGGACAAGCTGGCCGCGCGCTATCGCGCTGCGGGCGGGCTGGGCATCAGGTTGCTGAACCTGCTTGGCGGACAGGCCGAAAACCTGCTGGACAAGTTGCCGGTGCCGGTGCGGGCGGGGCTGGACGGAGCCACTGCGCAGGGGCTGGAACTGGCGCTGCACGCGGCGTCGCGGTCGCGTAGGGCGGTGCCCGACCGGCGGCCCTGGCTGAATACGGCGGCGGCGACCGCGATGGGCGCGGCGGGCGGCTTCGCGGGCTGGTCGAGCACGCTGGTCGAACTGCCCGCCACCATCACCGTGCTGCTGCGCGCAATTCAGGGCGTCGCCGCCGAACACGGCTTCGACACCGAGGCCGAAAGTGTGCGGTTCGACTGTATCCGCGTCTTTTCCGCCGCCGGGCCGCTGCAGTCGGATGACGGCGCCGATACCGGGTTCCTGTCACTGCGCCTGACCCTGTCCGGCGGTGCGATGCACAAGCTGATCGGGTCGGTCGCGCCCCGGCTGGCCTCGGTGCTGGGGCAGAAACTGGCCGCGCAGACCGTGCCGGTGCTGGGTGCGGTGACCGGTGCGGGGATCAATTACGTCTATGCGCAGTACTACCGCGAGATTGCCCATGTGCATTTCGGTCTGCGCCGGCTGGCGGTCGAGGCGGGAATACCCGAGCCGCAGTTGACGCAGCGGCTGCAGAAGCGCATGCTAAGACCCTGATGGCGAGGAAATGTGGTGTTTTGTGCAAGATTTGGTTGAAATTAACTATTTTACCGCAAAATATAGGCGAATGAGGGAAGAGGTAAGAATATCGGGCAACAGGTGCGTCGGATGTTGATCAAACAGTTGCCGATAAAGCTTCGGTCTGGCGGCAAACGTGACGTGCGCAGCCAGTTTGCTGCGCTGTGCTACAGGGTGAAACGCGGCAAGATCGAGGTCCTGCTGATCACGTCGCGGGGATCGAAACGCTGGATTGTCCCCAAGGGATGGCCGATGGACGGGCTGACCCCGGCGGATTCGGCGGCCCAGGAAGCCTGGGAAGAAGCGGGCGTGATCGGCAAGCCGAACCACCACTGTCTCGGGCTCTTTTCCTATGAAAAGCTTCTCGACGATTGCGGGTTTCCATGCGTAGCAATGGTTTATCCGATAAAGGTCACGTCGTTGGCCTCCCGGTTCCCCGAACATGGGCAGCGCCGGCGCAAGTGGTTTTCGCGCAAGAAGGCGGCCGCGCGGGTGATGGAACCGGAACTGGCGCGGATCATTCGCGACTTTGATCCGCGGCTGCTGAACTGACCGGTTCAACCCTTGATCTCGGATCGTTCCAGCGTATCTATTTGCGAGATGGAAACGTGGGTGTGAAATGATTCAATACACGCTGAAATGCGCCGACGGGCACGAGTTCGACAGCTGGTTCCAATCGGCGGATGCCTACGAAAAACTGCATGCCGCAGGCATGGTGGTCTGCGCGGTCTGCGGTGGCGGTGATGTGACCAAGGCGATCATGGCGCCGCGCGTATCTGCCGCGCGCGACCGCGCCGATACCGGCGATATCGCGCCCTCGAAATCCGGGCAGGGTGCGCTTTCGGCACCGGCCAGCCCCGCCGAGCAGGCCATTCGTCTGTTGCGCGAAAAGATCGAATCCAGCTCGGAATATGTCGGCATGAGCTTTGCCGAAGAGGCTCGCGCGATCCACGAGGGGAGCGCGCCCGAACGCGCGATCCATGGCGAGGCCAAGCCCGCCGAGGCGCGCCGGCTGATCGAGGATGGCGTGCCGGTGGCTCCGCTGCCCTTCCTGCCGGCCCGGAAATCCAACTGACACGCGCGGTCGTCACCGGGGCCAATCGCGGCATAGGTCTGGCACTGGCCAGTCATCTGCGGCGCGCGGGCCATGATGTGACCGGAACCGCGCGCGATGGCAGCGCCGACGCGGTGCTCGACGTGACCGATCCGGGCTCGGTGACCGGTTTTGCCACCTCGCTCGACGGAAACGCGGTTGATCTGCTGGCCTGCAACGCTGGTGTCTATGCCGACAAGGGGCAGGGGCTGGCCGATGGTTATCCGGCGTCGATGTGGGCCGAGACCTTTGCCGTCAACGTTACCGGCGTGTTCCTGACCATTCAGGCGCTGCTGCCGAACCTGCGGGCGGCGGCAGCGGCGGGAAACGGGGCCCGGATCGCGATTATCTCGTCGCAGATGGCATCGCAGACCACGGCGCCGGGTGGCAGTTACATCTACCGCGCCTCCAAGGCGGCAGCGCTGAATCTGGGTCGTAACCTCGCCGCCGACCTCGCCCCCGACGGCATCGCCGTCGGCATCTATCATCCCGGCTGGGTGCGCACCGATATGGGCGGTGGCGGGGCCGACATAGATGCCGGGGACGCCGCGGCGGGACTGGTGGCGCGCTTTGCGGCGTTGACAGTTGAAACCACCGGCTGCTTTGAGACCTGGGACGGGCGCGCGCACCCGTTCTGAGCCCTCTTCCGCCGTATCCGGGTTTGTCTACTTGCCCTTGTGCCCCCCCTCGCCTATGAGGCGTGAACCCTGGGACTGGACCCCGGCAAACGGCGCAGGAGACCGCGGCAGATGCCTATTCTGGTGATGAAATTCGGCGGCACCTCGGTGGCCAATCTCGATCGTATCCGGCGCGTGGCCAAGCGCATCGGCGTCGAGGTGGCCAAGGGCTATGACGTGATCGTCATCGTCTCGGCCATGTCGGGCAAGACCAACGA
>CAYGNB010000215.1:0-3027 GCA_964351135.1 uncultured Rhodobacterales bacterium
CCGCCGGTCATGGCGACGGCATCGTTGAACAGGATCTTGTAGGTGATGTTGGTGCCCGCGGCGATGGCCTGGCGCACCGCCAGGATGCCCGAATGGTAGTAGGTGCCTTCCCCGAGATTCTGGAAGATGTGCTTGTTGCCGTTGAATTTCGACCGCGACACCCAGTTGACCCCTTCGCCGCCCATCTGGATCAGCGAGGTGGTGTTGCGGTTCATCCAGCTGGCCATGAAATGACAGCCGATCCCGGCCATGGCCTGGCTGCCGTCAGGTACCTTGGTCGAGGTGTTGTGCGGACAACCCGAGCAGAAATAGGGGGTGCGGGTGGCACCGGCGACGGTGATGGGCTGCGGCGCGGGGACGATCGCGGCGGCCTCGTCCGACAGGTGCAACCCCGGAAAATTGAGATCCAGCCGGGCCGCGATGATCCGCGCCAGCATCACGGCACCCAGCTCGTGCGTCCAGGGCACCAGCCGTTCGCCATGTTCGTCGCGCTTGCCGACCATGCGTTCGGGCTTCTGGCCGGGAAAGTCGTAGAAATATTCCTTGAGCTGGCTTTCGATGATCCCGCGCTTTTCCTCGATGACCAGAAGTTCCTGCTTGTTGTTGGCGAATTTCAGCGCGCCCACATCCTCCAGCGGCCAGACCATCCCGACCTTGTAGATGTCGATGCCCAGTTCGGCCGCCTTCGACTTGTCGATGCCCAGAAGCCGCAGCGCCTCGAGCACATCGAGATGGGATTTCCCGGTGGTCACGATACCGAACTGCGCGTCGTCCTGCCCCCATTCCACCCGGTCGATCGGGTTGGCGCGGGCAAAGGCCAGCACGGCGTTTTTCTTGGCCTCCATCCGTTCCTCGATCTGCGGACCGGGCAGATCGGGCCAGCGGTAATGCAACCCGTCGGCGGGCGGCGTGAAATCGGGGGCGACGAAGTCGCGGTCGGTCGGCAATTCGAACGACATGCCCGATTCCACCGTTTCCGAGATCGCCTTGAACCCGACCCACATGCCCGAGAACCGCGACAGCGCATAACCCCATTCGGCAAAGGGCAGGAATTCGGCCACATTGGCGGGGTTGAGCGTGGGCATGAAGAAATTCATGAACGCCACGTCGGATTGATGCGGCATTGAGGACGATACACAGCCATGATCGTCGCCCGCGACCACCAGAACCCCGCCGGTGGGGGACGACCCGTAGGCGTTGCCGTGCTTCAGCGCGTCAGACGCGCGGTCGACGCCGGGGCCCTTGCCGTACCACAGCCCGAACACCGCCTCGCAGGTCTTGTCCGGGTCGGTTTCGACCTGCTGGGTGCCGATCATCTGGGTGGCGCCGAATTCCTCGTTCACGGCTGGCAGGAACTCGATCCCGGCCTCTTCGACGATTTCGCGGTGACGCTGGATTTCCAGATCGATGCCGCCCACCGGCGACCCGCGATAGCCCGACACATAGCCGCGCGTGTCCAGGCCCCGGTCGCGGTCGCGCCGCGCCTGATCCAGTGCGATGCGCACAATCGCCTGCGTCCCGGTCAGGAACACACGGCCCTGCCGGCGCGTGTAACGGTCGAGCAGGTCGTAATCTTTCAGAATAGGGGTCTGATCCGTCATGCCGGTCCTCCTGGGTTCGCGCCTGGGCGAGTTCCGAACGCTGATCTGGGAGAATAGTAGCATATCGGTGAGCTTGTCTCTTCAATCGGTGAAGAGGTTGGCCTAGATTTGAAGTGAATGTTTCATGGATTGGCATAATATGAGTGAAAGTGTGGCAATATCCGAGCTGGATCAGAGAATCCTGTCGTTTCTGCAGCGGGACGCGTCGAAAAGCGTCGCGGACCTGGCTGAGGCCGTCGGGACCTCCGCCGCCACTTGCTGGCGGCGGATTCGTAGCCTGGAGGATCGCGGTATTCTCGGGCCGCAGGTCAGGCTGGTGGATCCGGCCGCCGTGGGGCGCTCGATGGATGTGTTCTGTCAGGTGCGAATGAAATCGCAGGACGCCCGGTCGCGGCAGGATTTCCAGCGGTCGATGGAACAGGAGCCGACCATTGTCGAGGTCTACAAGATCTCGGGCGAATGGGATTACCTGCTGCACCTGCTGGTGCGGGACATGGCCGATCTCGAGGCGATCCTGATGAAGCATGTGCTGGAGCATGTCGCTGTCGCCGGGACCTCGACCATATTCGCCATGCGGCGGGTAAAGCACACGACCGAAGTGCCGGTGGGCTGATCCGTCGATTGTTCGCGCTGCCCGGGCCGCAGGCTGTCTTTATCGCCGTGATCGGGGCACCCGGGGGATGCGTGTCGTGGCGACGCGATAATGGTGTTCGGGATGCGGGGGATGCCCGTGGGTGCGGTTCCAGTATTTCGCGCCGCCCCGGCGCAGCCACAGCGGCAGGGTCAGCACCAGCCCCACGGCAAAGCCCCCGGCATGGGCCCAGTAGGCAACACCGCCCGCATCGGGATCGGCGCCGATGCCGCCCATCACCTGCAGGCCCAGCCAGGCGCCCAGCATCACCCAGGACGGAACCGGGATGATACGGATCAGGATCACCAGAAAGATGAAGATGTCGACGCGCGCACGCGGATACAGCAGCATGTAGCCCCCCATGACGCCCGCGATTGCGCCCGAGGCACCGACGGTCGGTACTGTCGATCCGGGCCCGGCGGCCACATGGATCAGCCCGGCCCCCAGCCCGCAGGCGAGATAGAAGAGAAGGAAGGGCAAATGGCCCATCTCGTCTTCCAGGTTGTCGCCAAAGATCCACAGGAACAGCATGTTGCCCGCCAGATGCAGGAAACCGCCATGCAGGAAGGTCGAGGTGATCAGTGTATAGGCGCCGTCGCCCTGCGTCACCCGCGCCGGGATCAGTGCCCAGTCAAAGAAGAACCGGTTGATGATGCGCGGATCGTCCATGACCCCGACATAGGACAAGAACACGAGGATGTTCGCGGCCATCAGCGTGTAGACGACAAAGGGCGTGCGCCCGGACGGGTTATGATCGCGGATCGGTAGCATCTGGACATACGCTGGGCCGGATGC
>CAYGNB010000215.1:3127-5707 GCA_964351135.1 uncultured Rhodobacterales bacterium
CCCATCGAACCCGACCAGCGCGTCAGGTGCGATCTCGCCATCGGGGCAGAGTGCGACCCCGCCTGCCAACTGTACCGCCGCCGCCTGCGCGCGTACCGTTTCCTGGCCGGGGCCCAGGCACAGCAGTGGCGCGCGCGGGGTCACGGTCAGTCGGTTCGATTCGCCGGTGGGGCCCGGCAGGGACCGGGTTTCGGGCTGCGCCGGTGTGCCGACAGGTTCCGGCCGGCCGGTTGCCGGACCGGTCCAGCCGTCCACGGCCGCTTGCCGGTCGGGGGCACAGAACCGCGCCATGTAGTGCGGGCCGCCCGCCTTGGGGCCGGTGCCCGACAGACCTTCGCCGCCGAAAGGCTGCGACCCGACGATGGCACCGATCTGGTTGCGGTTCACATAGAGGTTCCCCGCGTGAACCCGGTCGGTCACATGCTGCACCCGGTCGTCGATGCGCGTATGCAGCCCGAACGTTAGCCCATAGCCGGTGGCGTTGATGTCGTCGATCACCCGATCCAGATCGGTGGCCCTGAACCGGACCAGATGCAGGACCGGGCCAAAAATCTCGCGCTCGAGCGCCGAGATCCCCGGCAACTCGATCAGCGTGGGCGCGATGAAGGTGCCACCGGCGGGCGCGCGCAGTTCCTTGAGCACCCGGTTTTCGGCGCGGGCCACATCCACATGCGCCGCAATGCCCGCGCGCGCGGTTTCGTCGATGACGGGGCCGCAATCGGTGGCCAGGTCCCACGGGTCGCCCATATGCAGCGCGTCCATCGCGCCCTTGAGCATGGTCAGCAGATCGTCGGCGATATCCTCCTGCACATAGAGGCAGCGCAGAGCGGAGCAGCGCTGGCCCGCCGACTGGAACGCGCTTTCGACAATCGACTGCACCGCCTGTTCCGGCAGCGCGGTCGAATCCACGATCATCGCGTTCAGCCCCCCGGTTTCCGCCACCAGCGGCGCGCCGGGGGCGAGGTTTTCGGCCATTGCGGCGCGGATTTTCAGCGCGGTCGCGGTCGATCCGGTAAAGGCGACCCCGGCCACCCGCGCGTCCGAAGTCAGCGCCGCGCCAACCGCACCGCCGCCGGGCAGCAATTGCAGCGCATCGCGCGGCACGCCGGCGCGATGCAGCAGCGACACGGCCAGATGCGCGATCAGCGGTGTCTGTTCCGCCGGTTTCGCCAGCACCGCATTGCCGGTGGCCAGCGCGGCGGCGATCTGGCCGGTGAAGATTGCCAGCGGAAAATTCCACGGGCTGATGCAGGTGAACACCCCGGCCGGGTCCGCGTCGGGAATTCGGGCGGCGTAATAGCGCAGGAAATCCACCGCCTCGCGCAGCTCGGCAACGGCGTCGGGCAGGCTCTTGCCGGCCTCGCGGGCGAGCAGGGCAAAGATTTCGCCGAAACTCTCCTCGTAGAGATCGGCGGCCCGGTTCAGGATCGCGCCGCGTTCGGCGGCGCTGTCGTCCCAGGGCCGCGCAGCGGCCAGCGCGGTTTCGATATCCGCCGCCGAGGCGGGCGCAACCGTTCCCGGGCTGTCGGCGGCATTGGCCGGGTTGACGACGGTCTCTTCGGGGGCAGGGGCCATATCGCCCGCCAGCAGCGGCGCGGCGCGCCAGCGATGGGTGCGGAACGGTGTGCGCGCCGCGTCGACGGCAGCCAGCGTCGGCGCGTGGGTCAGGTCGAACCCACGCGAATTGAGCCGTTCCGGGGCGAACATGGCGGTTCCGGCGGGAATGGCCGGGGCATCGGCACGGATCGTCTCGAACGGGTCCGCGGCGACGGTTTCGGGTGGCACGTTGTCATCCACGATCTGGTTGACGAAAGACGAATTCGCGCCGTTTTCCAGCAGCCGCCGCACCAGATAGGCCAACAGGTCGCGATGGGCGCCCACCGGCGCATAGATGCGGCAGCGGTTGTTTTCGCGTTCCTTGACGATCCGGTGCAGGCTTTCGCCCATGCCGTGCAGACGCTGGAATTCATAGGGCCGGTCGCCTGCCATGTGCAGGATCGCGGCGACCGTATGCGCGTTATGGGTGGCGAATTGCGGATAGATACGGTCGGTCATGCCCAGCAGCTTGCGGGCATTGGCGATGTAGGAAATGTCGGTCGCGGGTTTGCGGGTAAAGACCGGAAAGGCGTCCATGCCCGCCACCTGCGCCCGCTTGATCTCGGTATCCCAATAGGCACCTTTGACCAACCGCACCATGATCCTGCGGTCATGGCGATTCGCCATCGCGAAAAGCTCGTCGATCACGGTGCCCGCGCGTGGGCCATAGGCCTGCACCACGACGCCGAACCCGTCCCAGCCGGCCAGTGCCGGTTCGCTCAGCACAGTGTCGATCACCTCGAGCGACAGCGCCAGCCGGTCGGCCTCTTCCGCGTCGACGTTCAACCCCATGCGCGCCGATTTCGCCAGCAGCGCCAGTGACCGCAGGCGCGGGACCATATCCGACATCACCCGGTTGCGCTGGGCGACCTCGTAGCGCGGGTATAGCGCCGAGAGCTTGACAGAAATGCCCGGATTGGCGCGGATGTCGTCGGATGTGCAGGCCGCCGCGATGGCGGTGATGGCACGCGAATAGGCCAGGTG
>CAYGNB010000216.1:0-5690 GCA_964351135.1 uncultured Rhodobacterales bacterium
CTCGCGGGTAATCTCCGGTTCCACGATTTTCAGTTTTCTTGATCCACGACAATCGATGTCCGCGACGAAAATTCCCGGTAGAACGGCAGCACCGTGGCCGGCGGCGGCCATGTTGATGGCGGTCTGCGGCTGCGAAAAACGATTGCTGATTTTCACCTCCTTACCCTGGCGCCGGGCTTCGTTCTGCAGCGCGACAAGCGTCGGCGTGGCCTGTGGGAGGATGAACACCGGCATGTCGAGCAGCTGTCCCATTGGCAGGACGTTCGTCTCTGCGGGAACCGCGGCTTTCGAGACTACGGCCCACATGTCATCGCTGAGCAGCTTGTCGAAGCGGCATTCCGAGGCAGGGACCGTGACGCCCAAACCGAAATCCACATCGCGCTTCTGCACCAAGCTAACTACATCCTCGTTGTTAACTTCTCTGACCAGCACCTGGACGTTGGGATGGTGTCTTTCAAACTCTGTCAGCAAAACCGGCAGGCGCCCGGCCGTGATTGTTGGAATGCAGGCGATACGGACCTTGTCGGCTTTCGACTCGATTGATCTGTGGACATTGTCGAGACCCGCGGCGATTTCGGAAAATGCACGCTGGGTGCAATCCCACAACTCCGTTCCTTCAGCCGTCAACGAGACGCGCCGCGTCGTCCGATCAAACAGACGAACGCCGATCTGACGCTCCAGTTCCTTGATTTGTGCGCTGACCGCGGATTGAGAACGCAGGCTTTCGTCGGCGGCCTTGCGGAAGCTCCGGTGCTCGGCCACGAGCGCGAAGGTCTGAAGAAGGTTCAAGTTCCACCGGGCCCGGTTGGTCATGCCGACCTCTTATTATCCATCTCAGCTTATTAAAATAGAAGATTATTGAGTTTGTTTCAAAGCATAATTTGCCCGTAAGCTTTCCCCCAGCCTCCATGCATGGCCCGACACGAGCGAGGTCTCGCCAGCGTGGGAGCACGGATTGAAAAGCGACGAGGAAACGATGAGACAGATGACATTGATACGGTCACTTGCAACCGCCGGCTTTGCCCTGGCCGTCCTCTCCGGGACGACCGCTCACGCTGATGCCGAGCTTCCGAAACAGCTTTCAATGACGGCTTACGGAACCACGTCCACCGGGTATGCCCAGGTTCTGGCCATCGGCAACGCGTTGAAGGACAGGTACGATACCAGCATTCGCATTATCCCTGGCAAGAACGACATGTCGCGGATGATCCCGCTCAAGAAAGGAGTGGCCGATTACTGCGCCTGCTCGATTGCCGCCTATTTCGCCCAGGAGGGCGCTGCGATCTTTGCCGTTCCGGAATGGGGTCCGCAACGGCTGTTCAATATGTTCAACAACGGCAGAGGCAACAGCGGTTTCTTTCTGGTGGCGGCCGGCGATGCCGATATCAAGTCCTATAGCGATATCCGGGGCAAGCGCGTTGGTACCGTCGTGGCGTCACCTGCCGTCGAATACAATACGACCGGTTTGCTGGCGTTCGGCGGTCTCACCTGGTCGGATGTGACGCGCGTCGAATTCCCTGGCTTCAAACAGATGGCCAGCGCCATAGTCAGCGGCCAGGTCGACGTCATTTTCGCCAACACGACCGGGTCATATGTGGAACGCCTTGCCGCGTCTCCGCGCAAGCTGACCTGGCTGACCTACCCGCATGACGATGAAGCAGGTTGGGAACGGTTTCGGGCGAAAGCGCCCTACTTCAACAAGCGTGCCATCTCTGAGGGGGTTGAGCTGGAGACAAACCTGACCGGCAAGGTGCCATTCGATGGTGCCGGTTTTCCCTATCCTATCTATGTGACCTACGACGATAAGAGCGCGGATCAGGTCTATGCCCTGACCAAGGCTGTTCTGGAGAGCTACGACTCGTTCAAGGATTCCGCACCGGCTTCTATCGGATATAGTCTGGACCGTCAGGTCCTGTCATGGGTTCTCCCCTACCATCCGGGTTCGGTTCGCTATTTCAAGGAAAAGGGCCTCTGGACCGACGAAGCGGACAGCAACAACCAGATGCTGCTGAAGCGCCAGGATGTGCTGGCCGCTGCCTGGGCAGAAATGATGTCGAAGTCTGTTTCCGAGGACGATTTCCGCACCGAATGGATGCAGGTGCGGGCAAGGCACCTCAGCGAGGCAGGCATGCCCATCGTATTCGAGGAATAACCATTTCGGCTTGGAACTGACCCAGGTTCCAAGCCTTCGGCGATGGAAATCGCGTTCGAAGAGTATTCCGGGGCAGGAGAAAGAAATGTCTATGCCGATCGAAGCCGTATCATCGGCCCATGACGATAGCCAAACCGAAAGCAATGCGGCGCGGCACCGCAACCTGTCTGCCGGCTGGACGCGGTTGTTTGCCATCGTTGCGATCGTGTCTGTCTCCGCCTCGGTCTACATAATCTTCAATCTCGGCCCGAGCGTCGGTTTCGTTCCATTCGAGACGCAGTATTTCTATGCGATGCAGGCCCTCCTTCTGCCGATTGTCTTTCTGGTTTTGCCGTTTCGAGGCGGCGGCAGGGACCGGGTGCCAGCTATGGATATCGGGCTTGCCGTTCTGAGCTGCCTGGTGTTCGGGTACATGGCTGTTTCCGGACGCGAGATCATGAACAGCGGCTGGGAATACGACGCACCAAGGTTGGGCACGATTGCGGCGTTCATCGGCTGGGCCATCGTGCTCGAGACCACGCGCCGCGCGGGCGGAACCATGCTGTTTGTTGTCTGCGTGGTGTTCTCCATCTACCCTGTGGTCGGCTATCTGCTGCCGGGGTTCCTGGAAACACCGCCGAACACCCTCAACTTCGCCGCTACCTATCATCTGTTCGGAACGGAAAGTGCTGTCGGTCTGCCGACTAGCGTGTTCTGTCAGTTGATAATCGGTTACCTGTTGTTTGGCGCTGCCTTGCAATATACCGGCGGTGGCGATTTTTTTCTCAATCTGGCGTTCGCTCTGCTCGGAAGATACCGGGGCGGGCCGGCCAAGGTCTCTGTCGTCGCCAGTGGCCTGATGGGCTCGCTCAGCGGCAGTGTCGTCAGCAATGTCCTGACCACTGGCGTCATGACCATTCCGGCCATGAAAAAGGTTGGTTTCCGGTCAAGCTACGCCGCCGGCGTCGAAGCCTGCGCCTCGACCGGCGGGGCCTTGATGCCGCCGATCATGGGGGCCGCGGCATTTATCATGGCGTATGTCCTGTCTGTGCCCTACGGCACAATCGTGGTCGCGGCGATTATTCCGTCGTTGCTCTACTACCTGGCCCTATTCCTGCAAATCGACGCATACGCGGCGCGCAACAACCTGCAAGGATTGTCTTCGGGCGAAGTTCCGTCGCTCGGTGAGGTTATTCGCGATGGCTGGTATTTTATCTTCGTGCTGGCATTGCTGATCGTCATGCTTCTGTACATGCAGCAGGAAGCTCAGGCGCCTTTCTACGCGACCGCGCTGTTGATCGCCCTGAACCAGCTCAACCCCAAACATCGCTGGTCGGCTTCGGACGTCATGCGCTTCCTGGACGGTTCCTGCCGCCTATTTGCAGAATTGGCTGCCGTCGTCGCCGGAGTCGGGATGATTATCGGAGCGTTAACGCTGACCGGAAAGGTCGGAACGCTGGCCTACGAGATCGTCCGTATGGCCGGTGATTCGACCGTGGCGTTGTTGGTCATGGGCGCCTTGACGTGCTTCATTCTCGGCACCGGTATGACATCTGCGGCCGCCTATCTGTTTCTGGCGATCACCATGGCACCGGGTTTGGTCACCGCCGGACTCAATCCCATCGCCATCCACCTGTTCATTCTGTATTGGGCAATCCTTTCCTTCATAACTCCGCCGGTGGCGCTCGGTTCGTTCTGTGCGGCGTCGGTGGCACGCTGCTCACCGCTGAAAGCCGGGCTCGAGGGCATGCGGCTGGGATCGGTTATCTACTTCATCCCGTTTTTCTTCGTCATCAATCCCGCGCTCGTAGCGCAGGCGCCGATGCCGGAAGTTATTGTCGCGTTCTGCTTCGCAGTCATCGGCGTGGTTCTGATCGCGGGCGGCTTGCAAGGGTATCTGTTCGGATACGGCAGTCTTGACGATAACGTTCTTCTGGGTGCCCTTGTTCGTGTCTTATTGATAGCCTCCGGTTTCGTATTCGCGCTACCGGGGGGCGATTTCGTCGGGATGAGCCATTGGGAACTGTCGGGAATAGGCGGCTTCGCCCTGTTGGTAGTCGGTGGTTTATTGATCCTGATGCGCCGTGGGCGACCGAAAATCGGTAGCCTTTCCGCCGGTGACGTCAACGAGCCCACTTGATCTGGCGAAGGGCCGGTTGCCCGTCCGGCGGTCGGCGCTCTTTTAATACTAGTGAAAAGGACCAAACATTTGTCTGACCAGGTGACCTATGATGTCGATGTCACGCGCGGCGTCCAATACGGAACCGGACTTGTCGGCTACAACGACGGCCGGGGTCCAATGCGCGAGCGGGCGTTGTTCATGGATGTCTACGCCCCGCTTGGCATGGTTGCCCAACCACGCCCGGCGCTGGTTCTCGCATTTGGCGGTGCCTTTCACCGCGGCTCCAGGGAAGACGATTCAGTCACCGAAAACGGTCACGGGAACACCCCGATTTCCGAATACTGCCGGGTCTTCGCCGCGCAGGGCTATGTCTGCTTTTCCATCGATTACCGCCTGACACAGGAAGACCCGCACCCGGGACACCAGCGCCCGCTCGGTGATCAGGATGTTCCCCGCTCGCGCGTCGATTACGTCAGGACAAGGCTTCTGGGCCTGCCTCCGTCAACGCCGGAAATGATGCGTCGCGTTCAGGAAGCGGCCATGAACGACATGGCCCTGGCCTATCATCACGTCCAGCAGCATGCGGCAAGCTATGGCGTCGATCCGTCGCGCGTCGCCGTCGGCGGGTTTTCGGCCGGGGGCCGCACATCGCTCGGATCGTCGTTCAGCGGCGCCATCTCGCCGGCTGCCGTGATCTGTCTGTCGGCTCATGTGCCGGATGTTCTACTCGATGGCTTCGAAGCGCGCGACCCCGAGCGCTTTCCGGTTTTCATCGGGTTTGGCGAAAACGATTTGGACTATATCCGCGAGGCTGTACCGCATACCTGCGAACGCTTGCGCTCGCTCTCGATGCCGGTGGTATCGTGCATGGTTTCCGGCGGGACGCACTTCTACCCGAAAAATGCGCCTGTGGTATGCGACGAGGGTGCCCCCGGAGATCTTGAGGCCGCAATCGGTGCGTTCCTGAAGCAACATTTGAGGCGCAGAGTCCGCATAGCTGACTCTGCTTGAACGGTGCTGTCATTTGTGGACGCAGGTGGCCCCCGCGCGCCCGTTACTTGACCGAGGTGTCGAGCTTGACGCCATCACTAGCGCCGTGAGCCGTCGTAATGTCGAGCACATCCGCCAGGATTTGAAAGCTGGCGTTGTTTACATTGAGCGCAGATTTCACGGCCTTGAGCATGTCGTCCTTGACCACCTTGCAGGCATCGTCCCTGCTCCTAAGAGAGTCCGGATCCAGGTACCTGATCTTTTTCTTTACTTCGAGACCCTGGAGCGCTTTCGTGAGGGTCTTTGCCACTTTCAGGCTATCCACATAGTGCTTCCGCTCGTGCCTCATCAGCGCGCCGAAGAACCGGGTCCACTCCGCCCTCGCGGCTTCCGGCAATGCAGACAATACCGAACTCTTCGGCTCGACATAGGTCGTCTTGGCGCCGC
>CAYGNB010000217.1:0-3340 GCA_964351135.1 uncultured Rhodobacterales bacterium
TTGCCGGTGCCGGCGGCAAAGATGCAGACCCGTTTCTTTTCCAGGTGCCGCACCGCGCGGCGCCGGATATAGGGCTCGGCCACCTCGTCCATGCGGATGGCACTGATAACACGGGTGAACACGCCCAGACCTTCGAGCGCCGCCTGCATCGCCAGCGCGTTCATCACCGTGGCCAGCATCCCCATATAGTCGGCGGTTGCCCGCTCCATTCCCTGTGCACTGCCGGACAACCCGCGAAAGATGTTGCCGCCGCCGATCACCATGCAGATCTCGACACCGAGATCGTGCACCGATTTCACCTCGCGCGCGATGCGCTGCACGGTGGGCGGATGCAGGCCAAATCCCTGATCGCCCATCAGCGCCTCGCCAGAAATCTTCAGCATCACCCGGCGGAACGTGGTGTCCGCCAGCGCGTCATCCGGTGCTGGGTCCGGCTTGGTTTCGGTCACGGGGGAAAGGGTCATGTTGCGCTCCGCTGCGGCACCGGACTAGTTTGCGGCAACTTGACGGAAATCGGCGCCGGGTTCAATCCGTCGCGCCCGGATTGGTGGTGGATAATGGCGCATCGGGGGACGATTATGAGCGGGCCGGACCACCTGCCCGACATTCCCCCGGATCGGCCCGTCCTGATCGCCGGTCCCACCGCATCGGGCAAATCGGCGCTGGCCCTGCGGATCGCACAGGATCAGGGCGGGGTGATCGTCAATGCCGACGCCAGCCAGGTCTATGATTGCTGGCGCGTGGTGACAGCCCGGCCCAGCCCCGAGGACGAAGCCGCCGCCCCGCATCTGCTTTACGGCCATGTACGCTGGAACGCGCCCTATTCTACAGGCCACTGGCTGCGCGAGGTCGTGCCCCTGCTGGCCGGTGGCGAACGGCCGATCATCACCGGCGGCACCGGGCTCTATTTCACCGCGCTGACCGAGGGTATGGCCGAGATCCCGTCCACACCGCCCGAGATCCGGGCCGAAGCGGATGCGCTGTCATTGGAAGACCTGTTGGCGGGGCTGGATTCGCGCACGCGCGATGGCCTGGATCAGCGCAACCGCGCCCGCGTACAACGCGCGTGGGAGGTCCTGCGCGCCACTGGGCGGGGTCTTGCCGACTGGCAGGCCACCACACCCCCGCCCGCGCTGCCGCTGTCAAAGGCGATGCCGATTCTGGTCGATGCGCCCAAGGACTGGCTTCTGAAACGAATCGAAACGCGTTTCGACGCGATGCTCGAGATGGGCGCACTGGACGAGGTGGCTGCGATGCTGGATCGGTTCGATCCCGCCCTGCCCGCCTTTCGTGCCATCGGCGTACCGGAACTCGCCGACTACCTCAAAGGCCGGATCACGCTGGACGATGCACGGGTGCGGGCCACCATTGCCACGCGGCAATTCGCCAAACGTCAACGCAACTGGTTTCGCGGAAAGATGCGCAACTGGCACGTTTTTCGACCGGCTCTCTGACAACCGCAGGCGGGTTAATACCCCCGGCCGATGTCGCAAATGTGCTACCAATGTCGAAAACAGACATTGACGCCCCCCGTCGATCCGTGCCGAATACCGACATGGGGGCGCCCAGAAAAACGACAGCCAGAGCAACAATCGGCGCAGGTTTCCGGTCAGGAGCCGGTTCTTATGGCATTGCGCCCCGATCATCCAGCGTCACAGGGAGAACGTCATGACCAGCCAGACCATCAACGGAAAACCGATTCACTGGGCGGCAGAAATGCACGCCCGTGAATATCGCGACGGCAAGCTCAGCCGCCGCGAATTCCTCACCCGCGCCACCATGCTCGGCGTCACCGCCACGGCGGCCTACGGCATGATCGGACTGGACAGTCCCGCCGCGGCCCAGAGCGAGGCCACCCCCGGCGGCACGCTGCGGGCGCAGATGCAGATCAAGACACTGAAGGATCCGCGCACCTACGACTGGTCCGAAATGGGTAACCAGACGCGCGGCACGCTGGAATATCTGGTCGAGTACAACAATGACGGCTCGATCCGCGGCATGCTGCTGGACGGCTGGGAGGTCAATGACGACGCGACCGAATACACTCTGAACGTCCGTCAGGGCGTAAAGTGGAACAACGGCGACGACTTCACCGCCGAAGACGTGGCACGCAACATCGCCGCCTGGTGCGACCGCAGCGTCGAGGGCAATTCGATGGCGGGACGGTTCGCGACGCTGATCGACGAAGATAGCGGCCAGGCCATCGACGGCGCGATCCAGGTTGTCGATCCGCAAACGGTAAAACTGACATTGCCGCGCCCCGACATCACCCTGATCGTGGGCATGGCGGACTATCCCGCCGCGATCGTGCATTCGTCGTTCCAGAACGACGACTACACCAAGAATGTCGGCACCGGCCCCTACCTGATCGAGGAATTCGAGGTCGGCGTGAAATGCACGCTGGTACGTAACGCCGATTTCGATTGGTGGGGCAACGAGGAATTCGGCACGCCGGCACTGGACCGGATCGAATATATCGATTTCGGTACCGATGCGGCCGCCTGGATGGCGGCGCTGGAATCCGAAGAAGTCGACATGATCTATGAAACCGTGGGCGAATTCGTCGAGGTCCTGGACGGGCTCGGGTTCGTCAAGTCGGAAACGCCGACCGCGGCAACCATCGTGATCCGGCCCAACCAACTGGCCGAGATTGACGGGGTAAAGCCCTATGCCGACAAACGGGTCCGTCAGGCGCTGCAGATGGCGGTCGACAATGCGATCTGCCTGGAACTCGGATATTCCAACCTCGGCACACCGGCCGAGAATCACCATGTCTCGCCGATCCACCCGGAATATGCCGAACTGCCGCCGAAAAAAGCCGATCCGGCCGCGGCCAAGGCGCTGATGGAAGAGGCCGGGATGCTCGATTTCGAGCATGAACTGCTGTCCATCGACGACGACTGGCGGCGCAACACCACCGATGCGGTAGCGGCGCAGCTGCGCGACGCCGGGTTCAAGGTCAACCGGTCGGTACTGCCCGGCTCGACCTTCTGGAACGACTGGACCAAGTATCCCTACAGCTCGACCAACTGGAACCACCGCCCGCTGGGCGTACAGATCCATGCGCTGGCCTACAAATCCGGCGAGGCCTGGAACGAATTCGGCTGGTCCAACGCCGGCTTCGACGCACTGCTGGGCGAGGCGCTCGCGATAGCGGATGCCGACAAGCGCCGCGAGGTAATGGCCAAGATGGAAGCGCTGATCCAGGAAGAGGGCGTGACGATCCAGCCCTACTGGAGATCGCTGTACAACCACACCAAGAGCAACTTGGTCGGCGGCGGGCATCACATCACGTTCGACGTGCGTCCGGATGCGCTTGCCTGGACCTGATCCAAGCCGA
>CAYGNB010000217.1:3350-5688 GCA_964351135.1 uncultured Rhodobacterales bacterium
GATCCAGCCCTACTGGCGTTCGAGCTACCGCCACATGCGAGAGGGCCTCGTGGGGACCGACCAGCACGTTACCTACGAGCATCACCACTACAAATGGGGCGTGGCTTCCTGACCCGCTCACCGGACGGGCCGCGCCGCATGCGCGGCCCGTCCACCGCGCCGTCCTGACCGACGGACCGGCGCCCGACCCGACCGAACGGAGGTCGCATGGGACTGTTCATATTACGCAGATCGGGGATGATGATCCTGACGGCCCTGTGCCTTACGTTCATCGTGTTCTTTCTCACCAATCTCTACCCGAACCTGGAAAAGCTGGCCAAGACGCAGGGCAATTTCCGGATGTCCGACGAAGCGGTGGCCAGTTGGCTGGACAACCGCGGGTATCTCGCCCCTCTGCCGGTCAAGTACGGACAATGGCTGGGTGTATTGCCCGGCTGGACGCGGGACAAGGATGGCGTGATTACCGGGCGCTGCTTCAGCGGCGAACGGACCGCCGACGAGGCGGCGGCAGCCCCCCGGTTCTGCGGGATCCTGCAAGGCGACTGGGGTTACTCCACCGTGTTCAAGGAACCGGTATCCGGCATCATCGGGACGCGGCTGGCGCTGACGGGCAAGCTGATGCTGTGGGTGATGATCGTGATGGTGCCCATGGCGCTGCTGGTCGGCGTGCTCGCGGGGATGCGCGAGGGCTCGAAGCTCGACCGGGCGCTATCCACCTTTTCAATCGCGACCACGGCGACGCCGGAATATGTCTCGGGCGTGATCCTGATCGCCATATTCGCCTCGTCGGCGGTGGGGCTGAAATGGTTCAAGGGAACGGCCACCTCGGCGATGGACAATGCGACTTTCGAGAACTTCGCCCTGCCGGTCATCACCATCGCGCTTTACGGCATGGGCTATATCGCGCGCATGACGCGGGCCTCGATGACCGAAGTGATGACCGCGCAATATATCCGCACCGCGCGGCTGAAGGGTGTCAGCTTTTCCAACATCGTGCTGAAACACGCGCTGCGCAACGCGCTGATCGCGCCGTTTACCGTGATCATGCTGCAGGTGCCGTGGCTGCTGAACGGCGTGGTGATCGTTGAAACCCTGTTCAACTACAAGGGGTTCGGATGGGCGCTGGTGCAGGCGGCGGGCAATAACGACATCGAATTGCTGCTAGCGATATCGGTGGTCTCGGTCGTGGTGGTCCTGATCACGCAACTGATCTCGGATATCGGTTACGTGTATCTCAACCCGCGCATCCGGATTTCGTGAGGAGGCAAGACTGACATGGAACCGCTCACGACATTCGAGATCATCACCCGCCTGCTCTGGCAGTTCATGCCGGTCTGGATCGCCCTGCTCATTCTCTTTGCCGCGTCGATGGCGTTCAAACGGCGGCTGGGGCTCTACGGCAAGCTGTTCGATTCCCCCATCGGCATGATCGGTTTCGCGCTGGTCATGTTCTGGGTCTTTACCGGCATCTTCGGCGCGATGGACATGATCGTCACCCACGATCCGCTGAGCCAGGTCTCGGGCATGAAGAACAAGCCGCCGGGCACGCCGCTGGCGGGTGCCGGCGACGGCGACTACGCCTGGTATCTGCTGGGCGGCGACAACCTCGCGCGCGACGTGTTCTCGCGCATGGTCAAGGGCGCCTGGGTGGTGGTGCAGATCGCACCGCTGGCCACGATGTTCGCCTTTATGGTCGGGATCACGCTGGGATTGCCGGCCGGGTATTATGGCGGGCGGCTGGACACCTTCCTGTCCTTCCTCGCCAACCTGATCCTCGCCTTCCCGGTGATCCTGCTGTTCTACCTGCTGGTAACACCCGAGATCGTCGCCACCGGGGTTCCGGCCTACATGGCGACCGTGCTGTTCGTGTTCCCGATCGTGTTCATGGGGGTCCTGCTGAATTCGCGTTACTATACGCGGCCCCATTTCCGCACACCGCTGCTGATCGGGGTGCTGGGGGTGATGGCATGGCTCTACCTGTCGCTGATCTCGGCACCGGGCACGAAGGTGAACGTGCTGCCCGGCGTGCTGGACCTGTTCAATATCCCCGGCGGCATCCTGGTGGTGTTCGTGTCGGTCGTATTCGTCAATTCCCCGACCGTGTTCCGGATCGTCCGGGGGCTGGCGCTGGACATCAAGACCCGCGACTACGTGGCCGCCGCGCAGACGCGCGGCGAAGGACCGTGGTACATCATGCTGTGGGAAATCCTGCCCAATGCGCGCGGCCCGCTGATCGTCGATTTCTGCCTGCGCATCGGCTACACCACGATCCTTCTGGGAACACTGGGCTTCTTCGGGCTCGGGTTGCCGCCGGAAAGCCCCGACTGGGGCAGCACGA
>CAYGNB010000218.1:0-5639 GCA_964351135.1 uncultured Rhodobacterales bacterium
CCGGTGTTGCCCGAGGTCAGCGCACCGGCGGCCACCCCGGCCTCCTGCAAGGCACGCACCTGGTCGCGCATCAGCGCGATCAGCGGCGAAATCACCACAGTGACACCGTCGCGCAGCAGCGCGGGCAACTGGAAACACAGCGATTTGCCGCCGCCCGTCGGCATGATCGCCAACACGTTTTCGCCCGCACTCACCGCGTGCACGATCTCTTCCTGCCCGGGGCGGAAGCTGTCGAATCCGAATATCTCGCGCAGGATGTCGTCGGCGCGTTGCATCGCGGGCCTGTTTTTGTCTTGGACTGCTCTGTGCGACAGTCCCACAGGCCGCGCGTGCGGGCAAGGGCCGGATTACATGAAGCCGAAGATCGTCGGCAGGATATAGGCGCGCAGCGAGATCACGATGATCAGCGCCACCAGCGGCGCCAGATCGATGGCCCCGGTATTGGGCAGGATGTTCCGGATCGGGCGATAGATCGGCTCGAGCAGCTGGTTCAACCCATACCAGATCTGCGCCACGAATTGCTGGCGCAGGTTCAACACCTGAAAGCTGATCAGCCAGCTCATGATGATATGGGCGATCATCACGAAGTAGACGACGCTCAGGATCAGCTGAAGCGGGCCATAGATTGCCATCATTGCAGAATACTCCGTTGCTGGCTGCGGCAAGAGACCTAAGCGCGCGAACCCGAAAGGGCAAGGGTAGCGCGTGCTGGCGGCCCCCGGCAATGCCTTGGGCCCTATCGCGACGGCGGATCCCGACCATACGCGACCACCGTTTCACGACGCGCTTGATTGACGCGCCGCAAACCTGTCTAAATCCCCCAAACAAAAAAGGCGGGACGGGCATGGCGGAGATTTCGGCGCGCAAGCGGATCTGGGGCTGGTTCTTCTTCGACTGGGCCAGCCAACCCTACAACACCCTCCTGCTGACCTTCATTTTCGGCCCCTATGTCAAGGAAATGCTGGGCGACGGGACGCGCGCGCAATCGGCCTGGGGCTTCGGCATCGGCGCGGCGGGCATCGTGATCGCGATTCTGGCGCCGATCCTGGGGGCAATGGCAGATACAGCGGGCAACCGGATGCGCTGGATCTGGCTGTTTTCGGTCATGTATGTCGTCGGCAGTTTCGGTCTCTGGTTCGCCCATCCCGACCACTTCAACCTGCTGCTGGTGCTCTGCCTGTTCGCCATCGGCCTGATCGGGATGGAGTTCGCGACCATATTCACCAATTCCATGCTGCCCGATCTCGGCACGCCCGAGGAAATCGGCCGCATTTCCGGCAACGGATGGGCGTTTGGCTATGTGGGCGGGTTGCTGGCACTGGTGATCATGCTGCTGTTCTTTTCGGAAAACGCGGCCACCGGCACCACGATGCTGGGGCGTCCGCCGGCGCTGGGTCTGGACCCGGCCGCGCGCGAGGGCACCCGCTTTGTCGGACCGCTGACCGGGCTGTGGTTCATCGTCTTCATGGTGCCGTTCTTTCTTTATGTGCGCGATCCCAAGCCGCGTGGCGCCGATGGCGCGGCGGTGGCTGCGGCCTTGCGCGGGCTGGGGCAGACTCTGCGCACCCTGCCCGCCAATCGCAGCCTGTTCGCCTATCTCGGATCGTCGATGTTCTACCGCGACGCGCTCAACGGCATGTACACGTTCGGCGGCATCTATGCGGCCGGTGTGCTGAACTGGAGCGTGATCGACACCGGTCTGTTCGGCATCCTCGCGATCATCACCGGGGCGATCTTTGCCTGGCTCGGCGGGCGGGTGGACAGCGCGCTGGGGCCGAAACCGGTGATCGTCGCGGGTATCCTGACGCTGACGGTGGTCGCGGTGGCGATCCTGTTCGTTTCCCGTGATGCGGTGTTCGGTATGCCGGTCGAACCCGGATCGAAGATGCCCGACGCCGCGTTCTATATCCTCGGCGCGCTGATCGGCGCAGCGGGGGGCACGCTGCAATCCGCGAGCCGGACGATGATGGTGCGCCAGGCCAACCCCGCCCGCATGGCCGAAGCGTTCGGTCTCTATGCGCTGGCCGGCAAGGCGACATCCTTCATGGCGCCCCTGCTGATCGGCGTCGTCACATTGTGGACCGGCAGCCAGCAATGGGGCGTCACCCCCCTCATTGGGCTATTCCTGTTGGGGCTGTTTCTGCTAGCATGGGTAAAACCCGAGGGAGATCGAGCAGCATGGGACACCTCAGAAGAGCCGCCGCGCTGATACTGGCGCTGGCCATGTCGCCGCTGGGAATGGCAGATGCCGCCCCGCTGGCCAAGCAACTATTCGGCGCCAAATCCACCGCATCGCACCAGAAACCGGCCCCGTTCGGCAGCTATTCCAGGGGATGCGTCGCCGGCGCCGCGCAACTGCCGGAAACCGGCCCCACCTGGCAGGCAATGCGCCTGAGCCGCAACCGCAACTGGGGCCATCCTGAAACGATCGGGTTCATCCGTGATCTGTCTGGCTTTGCCGCACGGCAACCGGGCTGGAAAGGGCTCTATATCGGGGATATCAGCCAGCCGCGCGGCGGACCGATGCTTTCGGGGCACCGCAGCCACCAGATCGGGCTCGATGTCGATATCTGGATGTTGCCCGCGTCTCGCCTGAACCTCAGCCGTCAGCAGCGCGAAAACATTTCGTCGATATCGACCCGGCGCGCCAAGGGGGCCTTTGTCAACGGCAACTGGAGCCGCGCCCATCATCAGATCCTGCGCGCGGCGGCCAAGGACAAGCGCGTGGCGCGGATCTTTGTTTTCCCCGGTGCCAAGGTTCAGATGTGCAAGGATGCAAAGGGCAACCGCAACTGGTTGCGCAAGATCCGGCCCTGGTGGGGCCATCACTATCATTTCCACGTCCGGCTGGCCTGTCCGAGGGGGATGCGCGGTTGCGTCGATCAGGATCCGCCGCCCAAGGGCGATGGCTGCGCCGAGGCACAACAATGGGTGAACAACATTCTCAACCCGCCACCGCCCAAAAAACGCGACCCGAACGCGCCGGCCCCCAAGAAACGCCGCGAATACGTGCTGGCGGATTTGCCCAAGCAATGCGTTTCGGTCCTGCAATCGCAATAGCGGCTCTGGCCGCGCTGATCCCGGTTCTTCCTGCCCCCGCCACGCCCGCCAGCGCGGCCGAGGGGCCGCCGGCGCAGTATCTCGGGCAATATGAATGGCGCATGGATGCACCATGGTTCGGCGGGTTTTCGGCACTGGCGCTGTCACCGGACGGGCGGGCAATGCTGGTCCTGTCCGATCGCGGCGTTGTGTTCCACGCGGCGATCCTGCGTGACGGCGACCGGATTGTCGGGATACGGCCCGCGAAACCGGCGCGATTGCGCACGTCCAAGGGCAAGCGGATGCATGGCGGCGTCGGCGATTCCGAAGGGCTCGCGGTCATGCCTGACGGAACGTTCTGCATTTCGTTCGAGGCCGTGACGCGGGTTGCCTGTTTTGCCTATCCCGGCGCCAATGCGGTACCGCTGCGCCGCCTGCCCGCCTTCCGCGACATGCCGAGCAATGGTGGGCTCGAAGCGCTCGCGGTGGACAAGCGCGGCCGGCTCTACACGATGCCCGAGGACATGCTCGATGCCGATGGCAACATCCCGGTCTATCGCTGGGACAACGGCATCTGGTCGCAGCCCTTTGCGCTGCCATCGCGCGGCCGGTTCCTGCCGGTTGGCGCCGATTTCGGCCCCGACGGGCGCCTCTACCTACTGGAACGCTCGGTCAGCCCGCTGGGCTTCCGTTCCCGCCTGCGGCGCTGGGATGTCGGCCCCGACGGCCCGGCGGGTGAACGCGTGCTGCTGCAAACCGGCGAACACGACAACCTCGAAGGCCTGTCGGTCTGGCGCGACAGCCACGGGCGGTTGCGGGCCACGATGATCTCGGATGACAATTTCATGCCCTTTCAGCGCACGGAACTGGTCGAATACACCCTGCCCGACTGACTTGCATTACCACGCCGCGCGGGTTAGATGCCCCCGTCTGACATCGCGCAGACCAAGTCGCCGCAACCTTGTCAAAACGGGCATGATTACATGACACGCGCACATCTTCCCGGCATTGCCGCCATGGCCGCCATCGTGGTGGCCTCGAATATCCTGGTTCAGTTCCTGTTCGGCAACTGGCTGACCTGGGGGGCCTTCACCTATCCGCTGGCGTTTCTCGTCACCGACGTGATGAACCGCGTTTATGGCGCCCCCGCCGCCCGCAAGGTGGTGCTGGCGGGTTTCGTGACCGGGGTGCTCTGTTCGCTGATCGGCACCCAGATCATGGGCGAATTCGGCCCCCTCGTGACCCTGCGCATCGCGCTGGCCTCGGGCTGTGCCTTCCTGCTGGCGCAAATGCTCGACGTGACCATCTTTTCCGCGCTGCGCGATGGGCGCTGGTGGCGCGCCCCGCTGGCTTCGACACTGATCGGGTCCAGCGTGGACACCGCGCTGTTCTTTACCATCGCCTTTTCGGCACAACTGACCTGGCTGGAGCCGGGCAACGACGTGGCCTGGGCGAACGAGGCGCTTCCGATGCTGGGGGTGGGTCCTGTGGTGCCGCTCTGGGTATCGCTGGGCGTCGCGGACTGGATGGTAAAGCTGTCGCTCGCCCTGTTGGCGCTGGTGCCGTTCCGGCTGATCGTGCAACGCCTGACCGCGCGTCCGCACGCGGCCTGAGCCGCAAGGACGGCGGACCATGCTTCGGATCAGCGACACGGTTACCCTGCAGGACTGGGAGCTGACCGAAAGCTTCGTCCGCGCCTCCGGCCCCGGCGGGCAGAACGTGAACAAGGTCGCAACCGCAGTGGAACTGCGGTTCGAGGCGGCGCGATCCCCCTCGCTGCCGCCTGCGGTCAAATCCCGGCTGAAACGGCTGGCGGGGCGGCGCTGGACCACCGACGGCGCGCTGGTGATCCAGTGCGACGAAACCCGCAGCCAGGCCCGCAACCGCGACATCGCGCGCGACCGGCTCGCCGATCTGATCCGCCGCGCGCTGGTCGCCCCCAAGCGCCGTATCGCCACCAAGCCCACCCGTGGATCGGTGCGCCGCCGACTTCAGGCCAAAAAGGCGCGCGGAGAAATCAAGGCCCTGCGCGGCCGCATCACCGACGATTGAGAACCCCGATTGACCCCGCGCCAGCCGCTGCTAGGCTGCGCGCGCACTCAAAGTGGGGACACCATGCGGCTGAAAGGGAAAACCGCCATCGTCACCGGTGGCGCATCGGGCTTCGGCGCGGGCATCGCGCGCAAATTCGCCACCGAAGGCGCGCATGTGATGGTTGCCGACATCAATGGCGACGGCGCACGGACCATGGCTGCCGAACTCGGTGGCAACGCGATCGCACATCAGGTCGATGTCGGCGACGGCGCCTCGGTCCAGGCCATGGCCGAGGCCGCGCTCACGGGGTTCGGGCATCTCGACATCCTGGTGAACAATGCCGGCGTCACCCACCTGCCCACCCCGCTCGACGAGGTCTCCGAAGAGGATTTCGATCGCGTCTTCCGGATCAACATGAAATCGGTCTACCTGACCGCGCGCGCGCTGGTGCCGCATATGAAGGAACGCGGCGCGGGTGCGATCCTCAACATCGCCTCCACTGCCGGCGTGTCGCCGCGCCCCAACCTGAACTGGTACAACGCCTCCAAGGGCTGGATGATCACCGC
>CAYGNB010000219.1:0-5624 GCA_964351135.1 uncultured Rhodobacterales bacterium
GTGATCTGGCTGGCCCCCGCCGCCGGGCTGTTGCTGCTCGTTTCCGGGGCCGCCATCGCCTATGTAATCGGCGGAGCCAGCGTTCTCGCCTTCATCCTGACCGACAACAGCCGCTACCTGTCGGCGCTGCCGCAAAAGATCTTCAGCCAGATCGACGTGTTTTCGCTGATGGCGATGCCGTTGTTCATCCTCGCGGGCGAGATCATGAACCGGGCCGGGGTGACCAAGGCCCTGATCGACCTCAGCATGGCCCTGGTCGGTTGGATGCGCGGTGGGTTGGGACATGTGAACATCATGACATCCGTCTTTTTCGCCGGGATTTCAGGTTCGGCGATTGCCGATGCGGCGGCGTTGTCGAATACGCTGGTGCCGGCGATGCGCGATCGGGGATATTCGGAAACCTATGCGGGGGCGATTACCGCCGCCTCGGCGGTGATCGGGCCGATCGTGCCGCCGTCGATCATCCTGATATTCTACGGCGCCCTGATGGGCACGTCCGTTACCGCGCTGTTCATCGCCGGGATCCTGCCCGGGCTGCTGCTGGCGACGGCGCTGTTCGTGGCCAACGGCGTGGCGGCGCATGTCCATGACCACCCGCGCGCCGAACGTGGCGAGGGGCCGCCCCTGCGGGCTGTGCTGGTGCAGTCGCTGCCGGCGCTGTCGCTGCCGGCGATCATCCTGGGCGGGATCGTGCTGGGCTGGATGACCCCGACCGAGGCGGCGGCGGTTGCCGTGCTGGCGGCGATGGGGGCAGGGGCCTACTATACCGGGCTGAAGACCGAGGACCTGGTGGAAAGCCTGCGCCGGACCGCGCGGCTGACCGGGTCCATCTTCATGATCCTGACCGCCGTTGCCGCACTGGGTTATCTGGGCGCACTGGAACGTATCCCCGAGGCCATTGCCGCGCTGGTCACCGATCTGGGTCTCGGTCCGCTGCAGTACATGCTGGTGATGAACCTGCTGTTCATCCTTGCCGGCATGGTGCTGGACATTCCGGTGGCGCTGGCGCTGCTGGTGCCGCTGCTGGCGCCGGTGGCGCTGGCGCAGGGGGCGGACCCGGTGCATCTGGGCATCGTGATCTGCTTCAACCTGTGCATCGGACTGGTGTCGCCGCCGCTGGGTGGTTGTCTGCTGGTGGTGTCCAGCGTCACCGGGACCAACTACTGGCGGCTCGCCTGGGCGACGCTGCCCTTTGTGATCATCGAGATTGCCGTACTGGCGCTGTTGGTGCTGGTGCCGGACATCTCGCTCGCCCTGCCACGCGCGATGGGGCTGGGCGGCTGACAATTCACTGGGAGGAGAAGAAAGATGAAATACAATAACCTGCTTGCAACGGCGCTGGCCTGTTCGCTGGCCCTGCCGGTCGCGGCCGAGGTCAAGATCGCGCTGGACGCGCCTGCCGATCTGGAAACCTCGGGGACTTATGTCTGGTCGCACACTTTTGCCAATTACCTGAACGACCACGGGATGGAGGCGGTCGAATACCAGCGCGGCGCGCTGGGTGAAGAGGCCGAGCGGCTCGACCAGGTGGCTTCGGGCCTGCTGGAGGTGTCGATGTCGGACGTGAAATCGCCGGGATCGCTCAACAAGCTGACCTATGGCGTTTACCTGCCTTACCTGTTCGAAAATGTCGCCGCGCTGGACGAGGCGCTTCAGGGTGGCGGGCTGATGGCGAAGATCAACGAAGGGACCACCCCCAAGGGCGTGCGGCTGGTGGCCTTTACCGCGCTGGGGTTGCCTGCCGGGATCTTCAATACCAAACAACCTGTCGCGACGCTTGGCGACATGGCGGCGATCCGGATGCGGGCGCTGGATGAAAGCCAGATCGAGCTGTTCAAATCCTGGGGCAGCACCGGCACCATGGTCAGCTGGTCCGAGGTGCCCAATGCGCTGCAGACCGGCGTCGCCGATGGGTATCTGAATCCACCCTTCGTGCCGCTGCTGTTCGGGCACACGGATTTCATCAAACATTTCACGGACGCGGCGGTCAGTCCGTCGATGCGCACCGCGATCATCTCCGAGGACTGGTACCAGGGCCTGTCCGATGACGAACGCCAGATCGTCGACGATGCGGTGGCGGCGGCGACCAAGGCCAACCGCGACTGGCTTGAAAGCCGCAAGGGTATCCTGGGAGAGCTTGAAAAGGCCGGTGTGACGGTGACGACGCTGTCACCCGAGGAACGCGCGAAATTCGTCGAGGCTTCGGCGGTGGTCTACGAAAAGGGCGTCCTGTCGCCCGAGGAAGTCGCACTCTGGACCGCTGCGGCAGGCCGCTGAGCAATGCGCGCTGCCGCTGCCACGCTTGACCGGCTGTCCGCCGGGCTGGACCGGATCGCTCTCTGGGGCGCGGTGGCGGCCGTTGGCGTCATGGTCGCGGCGGCGATCTGGCAGGTGGTGGCGCGCTACGTCTTTTCCGCACCGCCGATCTGGACCGAGGAACTGGCCCGCCATTCGATGGTCTGGGCCGGGATGCTGGGGGCCTCGTCGGCCTATCGCGCCAGTGCTGATCCGGTCCTGTTTGCCGGCGCCCGCGACGCTGGTGGCGCTGCCGGTCTGGCGCTGGCGCTGGTGCGTGGCACCGGCGTGATCCTGCTGGCAGTGCCGGTGTTGTACTATAGTTTCATCGGTCCGAGCGGTGGGTTCACGCGCGGGTTTCTGGCCCGCTCCGCGCAGCGCGACGCCGAAATGATCGACCTGTCGATGGTCTGGTTCACCGTCGCTGTGCCGGTGGCCTTTACCCTGATCCTGATTCACCTGCTGGCCGAGATTGCAACCCGCGCCGCCAGCCTGTCCCGCAAGGAAATCCCGACATGAAAGTATTCATTGCCACGCTTGGCACCGAAACCAATACCTTTGCCCCGCTGCCGACCGCGCGCCGCGCCTTCGAAGACGTGATGATGTATGACGGCGATGCCACGCGGCACACGCCCAACCTGTTCACCGAGGCGCTGCATGTCTGGCGCCGCCGCGCAGAGGAACGCGGCTGGGACGTGGTCGAGAGCCTCGCCACCTTTGCCCAGCCCGCCGGCATCACCGTGCGCGAGATCTACGAAGAGTATCGCGACCGGATCGTGGCCGATCTGAAAGCGGCGGGAGGTGCCGATATCGTGCTGGTGCAGATGCATGGGGCGATGGTGGCCGACGGTTACGACGACTGCGAAGGCGACCTGATGGCCCATCTGCGCGCTGCTGCCCCCGACGCGGTGCTGGGGCTCGAACTGGACCCGCATAATCATCTGACCGAACAGATGATGGGGGCCTGCGATCTGATCGTCTGTTTCAAGGAATACCCGCATGTGGATGCCACCCCGCGCGCCGAGGAGTTGTTCACCCTGGCCGCGGACACCGCCGAGGGAAAGATCAACCCGGTGATGCGCGATTTCGACTGCCGCATGATCAACATGTATCTCACGCCGGTCGAACCGATGCGCAGCCATGTGGACGCGATGATGGCGGCCGAGGGCAAGGGCGGCATCCTGTCTCTGTCGCTGGTTCACGGGTTTCCGTGGGCGGATGTGGAACGGGTCGGTACACGGATGCTGGCGATTGCCGATGGCGATGCGGCGGCGGCAGAGGCTGCGGCACGGGACTGGGGGCAGCGGCTGATCGACCAGCGGTTTGACATCTGCACGCCGCGCCCCGGTATCGACGAGGCGCTGGATCGCGCCGTGGCCGCCAATGCCGCGCCGGTGGTGCTGGCCGATATGGCCGATAATGCCGGTGGCGGGGCGCCATCCGATGCCACGTTCCTGCTGCGCGCGATCCTCGATCGCGGGTTGCGTGACGTGGCCATCGGCGTGTTCTGGGATCCGGTGGTGATGCGGCTGTGCGCCGATGCGGGCGTGGGTGCCACGCTGGCGATCCGGCTGGGCGGCAAGATGGGGCCGATGTCGGGCGATCCGGTGGACCTGACCGTGACGGTCAAGGCGCATGGAACCGGGCTGACCCAGCCCTTCGGCGGCGGTGAGATGGAACTGGGCGAAGCGGTGTGGGTCGAGGCGGACGGCATCGACATCGTGATCAACGACACCCGCACCCAGACCTTCAGTCCCGCAGCCTTTGAGGCGCTGGGGATCGACCTGTCGAAACACGCCATCGTGGCGGTGAAATCGTCGAACCATTTCTATGCCGGGTTCGAGCCAGTCGCCTCCGAGATCATCCAGATCGCCACCCCTGGCGCGATCACACCAGATTTCGTCAACATCCCTTATACCAAACGCGACGGGAATTACTGGCCCAAGGTTGAAAACCCATGGACATGACGCCTGCGAACCCGCTGATCGCCGATCGCGACCGGTTCGCCGCGCGCTGGCCCGAACGGGCCGAGACGGTACGCGGCCGCCGCTGGGGTGTGACCGACATGGGCGGCTCCGGCCCGGTTCTGCTGCTTCTGCCCGGCACGCTCGGGCGCGGCGACATCTTCTGGCGCGTGGCCGAGCCGCTGCACGACCGGGTACGGGTGATTGCGTTGACCTATCCGGCCAGTTTCGATCTGGCGCAATGGGCCGGCGATATCCTTGTGTTGCTGCGGCGGTTGGGGGTGGCGCGCTGTACGGTGCTGGGGTCGTCGCTGGGCGGTTATCTCGCGCAGTATCTGACCGCCATGGCGCCCGAGACCTGCACGCGGCTGATTGCGGCGAACACGCTGGCGGACGCGGGCGAGGTGGCGGACAAGCCGCCCTATGTTTTCGACCTCGCGCGCGCGCCGATGGCACAATTGCGGGCCGGATTCAGGGGCGGACTGTCGCAATGGGCCGAGGTGCATCCCGACCAGCGCGATCTGGTCGGCCTGCTGCTGGCCGAGGTCGCGGGGCGCATCCCGGCCCGACATCTGCGCGCGCGGCTGCAGGCGCTCAAACATGCGCCGCCTCTGCCCGCGCCGGGGCTGCACACCGCGGCGACCTTCGTGATCGAGGCGGCGGACGATCCGCTGATCCCCGAACCGATGCGGCAGGCCGTGCGCGACCGGCTGCGCCCCGCGCGCTGTTTCCGTTTCACCAGCGGCGGGCATTTCCCCTATATCGCGCGCCCCGGAGATTATCTGCGCGCGCTTGAGGGCTGTCTCGGCCTGACGGCGCTGGATGGCACTGGTCCGGTGCAAGAGCTGTGAGGGTTCTGGGCGCGGCAGACGTGGATGCGCTGCTGCCGATGGAGCAGGCAATCGCGATCGTGGCCGATGTCATGCGCCGGGTTTCGGCCGGGCATACGGCAATGCCCCTGCGCAGCGTGGTTCCGGTGGGCGGCGGCAACATGCTGGGCGTGATGCCCGGCGCGCTGGGCCAGGGCGATGCATTTGGGGTGAAGCTGCTCAGCCTCTTTCCGGGCAACCCGTCGGTGGGGCTGTCCAGCCATCTCGGCGCGGTGCTGCTGTTCGAACCCGATCACGGCCGTCCGGTGGCGATGATGAATGCCGACCGGCTGACCGCGATCCGCACCGCCGCCGCGAGCGCCGTGGCGACGCGGGCGCTGGCCCGCGAGGATGCCGAAACGCTGGTATTGATCGGTACCGGCGAACAGGCCGAAAGCCACCTTGCCGCGATGTGCTGCGTCCGCCCGGTGGCGCGGGTGCGCATCGTCGGGCGGACCGCCGACCGCGCCGCCGCCTTTGCCGGGCGGATGCGTGT
>CAYGNB010000220.1:0-5558 GCA_964351135.1 uncultured Rhodobacterales bacterium
GATCCCTTGCCAAAGCTCTTGGTGCCGACCACGATCGCGCGTCGGTGATCCTGCAACGCCCCGGCGACGATTTCCGATGCCGAGGCGGACCCGCCATTGATCAGCACCACGATCGGCTTGCCCTCGGACAGGTCGCCCTGCGTGGCATTGAACCGTTCGCCATCCTCGGGGTCGCGGCCACGGGTCGACACGATCTCGCCTTCGTTCAGGAACGCATCCGACACCTGGATCGCCTGGTTCAGCAATCCGCCGGGGTTGTTGCGCAGGTCCAGCACGATGCCGTCGATCTTGTCGATGCCGCCAGCCTCCTCGACCTGCTCCTTCAGCCCGGCTTCGAGATTGGCCATGGTCTGGTCGTTGAATGTGGTGACCCGCAGAATCACCGCCTCGCCCTCGGTGCGGCTGCGCACGGCGGTCAGCTTGATGGTATCGCGAACGATGGTCACGTCGAAGGGTTCCGTTTCGCCCTCGCGCACCACGGTGATGACGATTTCGGACCCGACCGGCCCGCGCATCATCTCGACCGCCTTGTCCAGCGTCAGCCCCAGCATGCTTTCGCCGTCCACATGGGTGATGAAATCACCGGCCTCGATCCCGGCCTCGTCCGCGGGCGTCCCGTCGATGGGCGACACCACCTTGACGAAGCCTTCCTCCTGCGTGACCTCGATGCCCAGCCCGCCGAATTCGCCGCGGGTCTGCACCCGCATCTGTTCGGCATCGTCGGGCGACAGATAGGACGAATGCGGGTCGAGCGATGTCAGCATCCCGTCGATGGCCGATTCGATCAGTTCGCCCGCGTCCACGTCCTCGACATATTCGGCGCGGATGCGTTCGAAGATGTCCCCGAACAGATCGAGCTGCTCATACACATCCGCCTTGGAGGCGGCTTCCTCGGCCAGCAGCGGCCCGGCCACCTGGGTTGCGGCGATCACGCCGGCGGCGGTGCCGCCCAGCGCGGCCATTACGAATTTCCTCATCGCTGACCATCCATCCTTGTCTGGCCGGACCGCGGATCATGCGCGGTTCCGGCGATATCCCGTTTGCATATATAGACCCTGTCCGGTCCGGCAATGAAAGGGCGATCACCGACAGGTGAGGGAAATTCACCCTCGCAACCGGTCACGGGCGCCGGATCAGGCTGCGACCGGTCATCTCCGCGGGCTGTTCGAGGCCCATCAGATCCAGCAGGCTCGGCGCCAGATCGGCCAGCCGTCCGTCCCGCAGGGTCGCGCCGTCGGGACCGCCGACCAGGATCACCGGCACCGGGTTGGTCGTATGCGCGGTATGCGGCCCGCCGGTTTCCGGGTCCACCATCATCTCGCAATTGCCGTGGTCGGCGGTGACGATCATCGCGCCCCCGGCCTCCCGCAGCGCCGTGAGCACCCGGCCCAGCCCGGCATCAACCGTTTCGCAGGCGCGCATCGCCGCCTTCAGGTCACCGGTGTGGCCGACCATGTCGGGGTTGGCATAATTGGTCACGATCAGGTCGTACCCTGCCTTGATCGCCGTCACGAACCGATCGGTGACCTCGGGCGCGGACATTTCCGGCTGCAGGTCATAGGTCGCCACGGCGGGCGATTTCGGCATGTAACGGTCCTCTCCCGTCTCGGGCTCTTCCTTGCCACCGTTCAGGAAAAAGGTGACGTGCGGGTATTTCTCGGTTTCAGCCAGACGGAACTGGCGCAGCCCGTGTTTGGCCACCCAGGCGCCCAGCGTGTTGACGATGTCGCGCGACGGGAAAACCGTGGTCATATAGGCATTGTGGCCCTCGGAATACTCGACCATGCCCAGCCGCGCGGCAAGATCGGGGCGCGGACCGGTATCGAACGCGTCGAAACCCGGCTGACCTATGGCAGCGAGGATTTCGCGGGCGCGGTCGGCTCGGAAGTTCAGGCAGAACAGCCCGTCCCGGTCCCGCATCCCGGCATAGTCGCCGATCACCGTGGGCGCGATGAATTCGTCCGTCTCGCCGCGTTCGCGGGCGGCGGCCACGGCGGCACGCGCATCCGGCGCAACCTGCCCCTCGCCCCACATCATGCAGCGATAGGCCCGCGCCACCCGATCCCAGCGGTTGTCGCGGTCCATGGCGAAATAGCGCCCGGTCACGGTCACCACCCGCACGCCCTGCGGCAACTCTGCCAGCAGCCTGTCGACATAGCCCGGCGCCGAGGTCGGCGCCACATCGCGACCGTCGGTGATCGCGTGCAGTGCCACCGGCACACCGGCCCCGGCAATGACGCCGGCCGCCGCGATCATGTGGCTCAGTTGTGCATGAACCCCACCTTCGGACACCAGCCCCATCAGATGCGCGGTACCGCCCGTGCGCTGCAACGTTGCGACGAAATCGCGCAGCGCCGGGCGGTCGGCAAAGCTGCCGTCTTCGATGGCAAGGTCGATCTGCCCCAGATCCATCGCCACCACCCGGCCCGCGCCGATATTGGTGTGGCCGACCTCGGAATTGCCCATCTGCCCCGCCGGCAACCCCACATCGGGGCCGTGCGTCACCAGCGACGCATGCGGACACTCGGCCATCATCGCATCGAAATTCGGCGTGTTCGCCAGATGCGGCGCGTTGGCGTCGGGCCGGTCGGACAGCCCCCAGCCATCGAGGATACACAGGACGACGGGTTTGGGCGCGGTCATGGATAACTTCCTTCTTGCACGGCTTGCCGGTTTCTAGCCGCAGATCCGCATGGGGGAAACCGGGATTTGCCATGCCACCTGCCCCTTGTTCTCGCCCCGGCCTTTGCGCATAAACATCCGCAGTTCACGCCCCTGCCCGCCAACAGGGCCGCAGCCAAAAGGACCGTCATGCGATGACCATCGAAGCGCCGGAAACCAAGATCGTAGACAGCTACCGCATCGCCTGCGACGGCGGCGAGGGGGCTCTGGGTCATCCGCGCGTGTGGCTGCAGATCCCGCACGAACACGGCTGGGTCGAATGCCCCTATTGCGATTGCAAATACATCCACAAGGATCACGTGGACGCCTGAGCCGCCGCCCGCGCGGACCGGGTTTATCCAATAGAGCAGCATCAGCCGTTTTGCGAACAGCAGCCGACAGGGCACGGTAGGCTCTGGCAGGGCGCGCGCGCGCATGGCACAAGGATGAGGGCGACGAGGAAAGGCATGACATGACCAGCACATTCGGCAAGGGATGCCACCTGCACCTGATCGACGGGTCGGCCTTTATCTTTCGCGCCTACCATGCGCTGCCGCCCCTGACCCGGAAATCCGACGGCCTGCCGATCGGCGCGGTGTCGGGCTTCTGCAACATGCTGCAACGCTATGTCACCGACAATCACGGCGCCGACGCGCCGACCCACCTGGCGGTGATCTTCGACAAGGGATCGCACACGTTCCGCAACGATCTCTACGACCTCTACAAGGCCAACCGCGAGGCGATGCCCGAGGACCTGCGCCCGCAGATCCCCCTGACCCGGGCCGCGACCGAGGCATTCAACATCGCCTGCAAGGAAATCGAGGGCTACGAGGCCGACGACATCATCGCGACGCTGGCCGTGCAGGCGCGCGACGCCGGCGGGCGGGTTACGATCGTAAGTTCCGACAAGGACCTGATGCAATTGGTCGGTGACGGGGTCGAGATGCTCGATGCGATGAAGAACCGGCGCATCGACCGGGACGGCGTATTCGAGAAGTTCGGCGTTTTCCCCGAACGGGTGGTGGATGTGCAGGCGCTCGCCGGCGACAGCGTGGACAACGTGCCCGGCGCGCCGGGGATCGGGATCAAGACCGCCGCGCTGCTGATCAACGAGTTCGGCGATCTCGACACGTTGCTGGACGGGGCCGATAAAATCAAGCAGCCCAAGCGACGCCAGACCCTGATCGAAAAACGCGACCAGATCGAACTGTCGCGGAAACTGGTGCAGCTCGACCGCGATACCCCGCTCGATTTCACGCTGGACGATCTCGAACTGCGCGACCCGGACCCCGACAGGCTGATGGCCTTTCTCGCCGAGATGGAATTCCGCACCCTGACCAAGCGGATCGCGGACCGGTTGGGCATCGAACCGCCGGTGATCGCCGAGAAACCGGTGCAGGACACTGCCGAAGCGCCGCCCGAACGGCCGCCCTTTGACGCCTCCGCCTATGAATGCGTCCGCGATGCCGACGCCCTGCGGGGCTGGATCGACCGCATCCGCGACCGTGGCCGGGTCGCGGTGGATACCGAAACCACCGGGCTGGACGAAATGGTGGCCGGGCTGGTCGGAGTTTCGCTTTGTGTCGACGCCGGGTCGGCCTGCTACATCCCGCTGACTCACAAGGCGGGCGCGACCGACGACCTGTTCGGCTCGGACGACCTGGCAGAAGGACAGATGCCGCTGGACGAGGCGCTGGATTTGCTGAAACCGGTGCTTGAGGACGATGCGATCCTGAAGATCGGGCAGAACATGAAATACGACGCCAAGATCTTTGCCCGCCATGGCATCGACGTGGCGCCGGTCGACGACACCATGCTGATGTCCTACGCGATGCATGGCGGCGAACATGGCCACGGGATGGACTTTCTGTCCGAAACCTATCTCGACCACAAACCGATCCCGATCAAACCGCTGCTGGGCACGGGCAAATCGGCCATTACCTTCGACCGTGTCGCGGTGGACGATGCCACCGCCTATGCGGCCGAGGATGCTGATATCACGCTGCGCCTGTGGGAAACCTTCAAGCCGCAGCTTCATCGCGCACGGGTGACCACCGTCTACGAAACGCTGGAACGGCCGCTGATCCCTGTGCTTGCGCAGATGGAAATGCACGGCATCAAGGTGGACCGCGACACGCTCTCGCGCATGTCCAACGCCTTTGCCCAGAAAATGGCCGGGCTGGAATCCGAACTGCACGATATGGCGGGGCGCGATTTCAACGTGCAGTCCCCGGCACAGGTGGGCGCGGTGCTGTTCGAGGATATGGGACTGGAAGGCGGCAAGAAGACCAAGACCGGCCAGTGGTCAACCCCGGCCAACGTGCTGGAAGACCTGGCCACCGAACACGAATTTGCCGCCCGCGTGCTGGATTACCGGCAGCTGCAAAAGCTGAAGTCGACCTATACCGACGCACTGCAAACCCATATCAACGCCGAAACCGGCCGGGTTCACACCTCCTACTCGATCACCGGGGCCTCGACCGGACGGCTGGCCTCGACCGACCCGAACCTGCAGAACATTCCCGTGCGCACCGAAGAAGGCCGCCGCATCCGCGAGGCATTCGTGGCCGAACCCGGCAACGTACTGCTGTCGCTGGACTATTCACAGATCGAGCTGCGCATTCTCGCCCACATCGCCGAAATCGACGCCCTGAAAGCAGCCTTTGCCGAGGGGCAGGACATTCATGCCATGACCGCATCGGAGATGTTCGACGTGCCGCTGGATGAAATGACGCCCGAGGTGCGCCGCCGCGCCAAGGCGATCAATTTCGGGGTGATCTACGGGATCTCGGGCTTTGGGTTGGCGCGCAACCTGCGCATCCCGCGGGCCGAGGCGCAGGGTTTCATCGACCGCTATTTCGAACGCTTCCCCGGCATCCGCACCTACATGGACGACA
>CAYGNB010000221.1:0-5541 GCA_964351135.1 uncultured Rhodobacterales bacterium
GCAAAGAGCAGCGGCAGGGTCATCAGCAGGCGTTTCATCGCCAATCCTCCATCGGTGGGGCTGGGTGGCCCCCGTTGCGCCGATGCTAGCGGATCGCGCCGCCGCTGCAAATGTGCCGTTCTCGTGCGGGTACGCCCTGTTGCGCATTCACGTCACAGCCGTCACCGGGGCGGGTACAGCCTCATGTGCCGGTTCACGTCCTTGTAGAGCAGGTAGCGGAAGCGCCTCGGCCCCCCGGCATAGCAGGCCTGCGGGCAGAAGGCGCGCAGCCACATGAAATCGCCGGCCTCGACCTCGACCCAATCCGCGTTCAGCCGGTAGACGGCCTTGCCTTCGAGCACGTAGAGCCCGTGTTCCATCACATGCGTCTCGGCGAACGGGATCACCGCGCCGGGCTCGAAGGTCACGACGGTGACGTGCATGTCATGGCGCAGATCCTCGGGATCGACGAACCGCGTCGTGGCCCAGCGTCCTTCGGTTCCCGCCATCGGCGTGGGTGTGATGTCTGCCTCGTTCAGCACCAGCGGTTCGGGGGCGCTCAGACCGGGCGCGGGGTCATAGGCCTTGCGGATCCAGTGAAACCGCGCGACCGCGCCGCCCGTGTTGTGCAGGGTCCAGTCGCTGCCCGGCGGGATATAGGCATAACCGCCCGGTGCCAGATCGTGTGCCACGCCGCCGATGGTCAGGTGCAGCGCGCCCTCGACCACGAAAAGCACGCCCTCGGCCTGCGGGTCGGTTTCCGGTGTGTCGCTGCCGCCGCCGGGCTGCACTTCCATGATGTATTGCGAAAAGGTTTCGGCGAACCCCGACAGCGGGCGGGCCAGAATCCAGAGCCGTGTGCCCTGCCAGCCGGGCAGGAAACTGGTGACGATGTCGCGCATGGTGCCGCGCGGGATCACCGCGTAGGCCTCGGTGAAGACCGCCCGTCCGGTCAACAGTTCATGCTGCCCCGGATGCCCGCCCGTGGGTGCGTAGTAGCTGCGCTCGGTCATGGTCGCTCCTGCTCGTGATACGCGTCGACAATGCAACGCGGTGCGGCAAGGTCCTAGCGGCGAGGGGCAACAATCATCCTTCGTCATTTTTTGAAGATGGCGGGGGATTCGCGGGATAAACGGTTGGAGCGTTGCCGTGGCCGGTGTATTCAGGGGCGAGCCAAACAGGAAACCCACATGAAGCGCCTTGTCGTTCCCGTTCTCGTTGCTGCGCTTGCGGCCGGTGTCGCGGCCACCGGCGCCGTCGCCAACCCTCTCAGCAAGACCTTGCGCAAGACGGGGCTCAGCCCCGAGGATTTCGACCTGATGCGCCAGACCGCGGCCGAGCTCTACGTTCCTGCGCCGCAGCCCAACAAGTCGGTGAAATGGTCGAATGCCGAATCCGGGTCCTACGGCACCGCAAAGCTTGACCAGGTGGACGGGAAATGTGTCGTCGTTAATCATCTGGTTCACCCCAAGGGTGCTGAAAAGGCAGAACAAATCAGGACGCGGCTGTGCCAGTCCGGAGACGGGCGCTGGTTGCTGATGCCGTGACCGGGCGATGGCGGCCACCGTCATTCGCCACTTGCCGGGGGGCGGGCCCGGCGCTAGTTTGGCGCCCGTACCTGTGGGAGAATCGGACCGTTCGCGCGGTTCGGTGCCGAAGGAGCAACCGCCCCGGAAACTCTCAGGCCACACGGACCGCAGGTACATCGGAAGGACTCTGGAGAGAGGCGCGCAGAGATGCGCCCGCCGAAGGGATAACGATCTCAGGCCAAAGGACAGAGGGGGCATCGCAGGCGCGCCGGGACGGCGTGTCTTGGATGCCGGACGCTTCCCGTCATGGATCGCACCCGGCCCGGAACGACGAGGAGGCGATATGACGGATCTCAGGCGCACGCCGCTTTACGACCTGCACACCGAACTGGGAGCCAGGATGGTTCCCTTTGCCGGCTATGAAATGCCGGTGCAGTACCCGCTCGGGGTGATGAAGGAACATCTGCACACCCGCGCGGCGGCGGGGCTGTTCGATGTGTCCCATATGGGGCAGGTGATCGTGCGCGCGGCCGGTTACGAGGCCGCCGCGCTGGCGATGGAAACGCTGGTGCCCGCCAGCATCGCCGGGCTGGGCGAGATGCGTCAACGCTACGGGTTCTTTACCACCGATGACGGCGGTATCAGCGACGACCTCATGCTTGCCAACCGGGGCGACCACCTGTTCGTCGTGGTCAATGCCGCCTGCCGTGAGGCCGACATTGCGCATATGCGCGCCGGGCTGGCCGGATGCGAGGTCGAGGAGATCACCGACCGTGCGCTGCTGGCGTTGCAGGGACCGCAGGCCGAGGCGGTGCTGGAGGCGCTGGTGCCCGGTGTGGCGGCGATGCGGTTCATGGATATCGCGATCCTCGACAGCGACTGGGGCGAGCTATGGCTGTCCCGGTCCGGTTATACGGGCGAGGACGGCTACGAAATTTCAGTGCCCGACGCGCAGGCCGAGGCGCTGGCGCGCAGGCTGCTGGCCGACGACCGGGTGGAGCCGATCGGGCTGGGCGCGCGCGACTCGCTGCGGCTCGAAGGGGGGCTGTGCCTCTACGGCCATGACATCGACACCACCACCACGCCCGCCGAGGCGGCGCTGGAATGGGCGATCCAGAAGATCCGCCGCCGTGGCGGCGCCCGCGAGGGTGGCTTTCCGGGGGCGGAGATCATTTTGGATCAGCTGGAAAGCGGCGCGCCGCGCCGCCGGGTGGGCCTGCGCCCCGAGGGGCGTGCGCCGATGCGCGAAGGCACGCAGCTTTTTGCCTCGGCTGAGGGTGGCGACCCGGTGGGACAGGTGACATCCGGTGGTTTCGGTCCCAGTATCGGCGGGCCGGTGGCGATGGGATATGTCGGGGCAGATCACGTCGCCCCCGGTACCGCGCTGTTCGGCGAGGTCCGCGGCAAGCGGCTGCCGGTCACGGTTTCGGAGCTGCCCTTTGTGGCGGCAAACTTCAAGCGATAGTCCAGGAACAGGGGTCAAGGACATGAAATACACCGAAGAACATGAATGGTTGCTGATGGATGGCGATGTGGTGGTCGTGGGCATCACCGCCCATGCCGCCGAGCAACTGGGCGATGTCGTGTTCGTCGAACTGCCCGAGGCCGGCACCGAAGTGGCCAAGGACGACGAGATCGTGGTGATCGAAAGCGTCAAGGCCGCGTCGGACATCCTCGCCCCGCTGGATGGCGAGATCGTCGAGGTGAACGAGACGCTGGCCGACAATCCGGGTCTGGTCAACGAGGATCCCACCGGCGACGCGTGGTTCTTCAAGATGAAGCCGTCGGACCTGGCGCCGATGGAGGAATACATGGACGAAGCCGCCTATAACGACTTCATCTCCTGATTTTCGGCCTGACCCCGGGGCGCGGCACTGCCGGTCCCGATGGTTGGCCCGGAGCGCCGGGAACGGCGCGGGGCACATTTGAAACGGAGAAAGGGACGGGCGTGTCGGGATGCCGGCGCCCGGCCGTTGCAGTTGCGAGGATACGGGAATGAGCTTCAAGCCGATCGACTATCTGCCATATGATTTCGCCAATCGCCGCCATATCGGCCCGTCGCCGGCCGAGATGGAGGACATGCTGAAGGTGGTGGGCGCCGACAGCCTCGAGGCGTTGATCGATGAAACGGTGCCGCAAAGCATCCGTATCGAACAGCCGCTGGATTTCGGCAAACCGAAATCGGAACGCGAGTTGCTGCACCACATGCGGGTGACGGCCTCCAAAAACAAGGTGCTGACCTCGCTGATCGGGCAGGGCTATCACGGCACGGTCACGCCGCCCGCGATCCAGCGCAACATTCTGGAAAACCCGGCCTGGTACACCGCTTATACGCCCTATCAGCCGGAAATCAGCCAGGGGCGGCTCGAGGCGCTGCTGAACTACCAGACCATGGTGTCCGATCTCACCGGGCTTGAGATTGCGAACGCGTCGCTGCTGGACGAGGCCACTGCCTGCGCCGAGGCGATGACAATGGCGCAGCGGATCTCGAAATCGAAGGCGACGGCGTTTTTCGTGGACGAGAACTGTCACCCGCAGAACATCGCGGTGATCCGCACCCGCGCCGCGCCGCTGGGGATCGAGGTGATTGTCGGCGCGCCCGAGGCGCTGGAGCCCGACTGTGTGTTCGGCGCGCTGTTCCAGTACCCCGGCACGTATGGTCACCTGCGTGATTTCACCAACGAAATCGCCGCGCTGCACGAGGCAAAGGCGGTCGGCATCATCTCGGCCGACCCGCTGTCGCTGACACTGCTCAAGGAGCCGGGCGCGATGGGCGCCGACATCGCCGTGGGCAGCACTCAGCGGTTCGGCGTGCCGCTGGGGTATGGCGGTCCGCACGCGGCCTATATGGCGACGAAACAGCAATATGCGCGGTCGATGCCGGGCCGCATTGTCGGCGTGTCGGTGGACAGCCACGGCAACCGCGCCTACCGGCTGTCGCTGCAGACCCGCGAACAGCATATCCGCCGCGAGAAGGCGACCAGCAACGTGTGCACCGCGCAGGCGCTGCTGGCGGTGATGGCGTCCTTTTACGCCGTGTTCCACGGCCCCGAGGGCCTGCGCGCCATCGCGCAACGTATCCACCGCAAGACCGTGCGGATGGCCAAGGGGCTGGAGGCGGCCGGGTTCCATGTCGAACCCGAGACCTATTTCGACACCATCACCGTCGATGTGGGGCTGCTGCAGCGCGGGGTGCTGCAGGCGGCCGTGCGCGAGGGGCTGAACCTGCGCCGCGTGGGCGGCAGCAAGGTGGGTATCACGCTGGACGAACGGACCCGCCCCGCCACCATCGAGGCGGTCTGGCGCGCCTTCGGGATCATTCTGAAGGACGAGGATTTCAGCCCCGACTACCGCCTGCCCGAGGCGCTGGAGCGTCAGAGCGGCTATCTCGAACATCCGATCTTTCACATGAACCGGGCGGAAACCGAGATGATGCGCTACATGCGGCGGCTCGCCGACCGCGATCTGGCGCTGGACCGGGCGATGATCCCGTTGGGGTCGTGCACCATGAAGCTGAATTCGGCGGCCGAGATGATGCCGATCAGTTGGCGTGAGTTTTCGCAGCTGCACCCGTTCGTGCCCGCGGATCAGGCCGAGGGCTATGCCGAGATGATCGGCGACCTGTCGGCCAAGCTGTGCGACATCACCGGCTATGCGGCGATCTCGATGCAGCCCAATTCGGGCGCGCAGGGCGAATATGCCGGGTTGCTGACCATCGCCGCCTGGCACCGCGCCAATGGCGAGGGCGGGCGCAACATCTGCCTGATCCCGATGAGCGCCCACGGCACCAACCCCGCCAGCGCCCACATGGTCGGCTGGAAGGTGGTGCCGGTTAAATCGGCCGAAAACGGCGATATCGACCTTGATGATTTCCGCGAGAAGGCGGCGAAACACGCCGACAACCTAGCCGGCTGCATGATCACCTATCCCTCGACCCATGGCGTGTTCGAGGAAACCGTGCGTGAGGTGTGCGACATTACCCACGAGCATGGCGGGCAGGTCTATATCGACGGCGCCAACATGAACGCCATGG
>CAYGNB010000222.1:0-1465 GCA_964351135.1 uncultured Rhodobacterales bacterium
GTCAACGCGATCACCGCCGAGGCCAAGTGGTCGGGCAAGTTCCTGTCGGGTTTCCCGCTGTTCTGCCTGGTGATGATCCTGGTCAACGATCCCGGATATTACGACGAGGTGATCGACCACCCGTGGTTCATCCCGGCCTGTTTCGTGGTCGGTATCCTGCTGACCGCCAATCTTTTCGTCATGCGCATGCTTACCAACATCAAGGTCTGAGGGGGTCACCATGGGTGTCATCGAACAGTTCACCACGCCGCTGGGCGAATTCGGACCGCTGATCCTGATGGGCGGTGTCGGGCTGGCGCTGGCTCTGTTCGCGGCAACGCTGCTGCTGAACCAGCCCGAGGATCCGCTGAAGAAACTCAAACGCGCGCAGACGCCAGCGGCAGATACCGGCAGGCGCAAGGAACAACTGCGCCAGGCGGGTCGCAACGAACAGCTGGAGAAATTCGCCACCTTCCTCGAACCCAAAAGCGCCGAGGAACTGTCGGCGGTGCAACTGAAACTGCGCCAGGCCGGGTATCAGTCCAAGGACGCGGTGCGCATCTACCACTTTGCCCAGTTCGCGCTGGGGATCGCCGGGCTGGTGGCCGGGTTCGCCTATGTGATGGTGCAGGGCGGCGGCGAGGCGTTCACGCCGCGCGAGATGGCCATCTATGTGATCGGCGCGGGCGGCGCCGGATATTTCCTGCCGAAATACTGGGTCACGCGCCGGGTCGAGGAACGCAAGGAGGCGATCACCCAAGGCTTTCCCGATGCGTTGGACATGATGCTGGTCTGCGTCGAGGCCGGCCAGTCGCTGGATCAGTCCATCGTGCGCGTAGCGCGGGAACTGCGCGCCTCCTGCCCCGATCTGGCGGACGAGTTTGAAATCGTCGCCTACGAGATGAAGGCGGGCAAGGAAAAGGCCACCGTGCTGCGCGATCTCGGCACGCGCTGCGGGGTGCAGGACGTGTCGTCTTTTGTCACGGTGATGATCCAGTCGGCCAGTTTCGGCACGTCGATTGCCGATGCGCTGCGGGTCTATTCCAGCGAAATGCGGGACAAGCGCGTGATGCGCGCCGAAGAGGCCGCCAACAAGCTGCCGACCAAAATGACGCTGGCCACGATGATGCTGACGGTGCCGCCGCTGCTGATCATCCTGGTCGGCCCGTCGGCCAATGGCATCGCCAATCTGGGCGGAATGAGCAACTAGCAAGGGGACGGTCGGGGGCGTGACAGGACTGGATCGGCGGGCAGGCGCGCGGGCATGCCTGAGCATCGGCATCATCGCACTGGCTGCGGCGCTGGCGGGCTGCGCACCGCAGCTTTCGGACAGCCCCCACGCGCCGGGCGTGAACCTGCGCGGCAAGGCGGTGGATGGCGAGATCGTCGGGGGCCGACTGCTCGAAGCGGGCGAATACGCGCTGGCCACCGACGCCTTCACCCGTGCCGCGCTCGACAAGGGCATGACGCCCGAGATCCTGACCGG
>CAYGNB010000222.1:1565-5526 GCA_964351135.1 uncultured Rhodobacterales bacterium
CATGCGCCATCCGGTCATCATCTCCGCGCTGGTTGCGGCGCTGGCGCTTGGCGCCTGTGCCAAGAAGGATGAAGAAACGGTCGACCGCACCATCAAGGATCTGAACGTCATCGACGAGGCCAACCTCAATGACGTGATGCTGACGGTGGCTGACGCGGACGAGGCGGTGAGCTATTTCAGCCGCGCCGCCGCCAAGAGCCCGGGCCGGATCGACCTGCAACGCGGGCTGGCACAATCGCTGGTACGGTCGGGCCGCAACACCGAAGCGGTCTCCGCCTGGACCAAGGTCGCGGCCATGTCCGGCGCAACAGCCTCGGACAAGGTCGACCTGGCCGACGCGCTGATCCGCACCGGCAACTGGTCCAAGGCGGAAAAAACGCTGGCCACCGTGCCCCCGACCCACGAATCCTTCAAACGCTACCGGCTGGCGGCGATGGTGGCCGATGCCAACAAACAGTGGAACAAGGCCGACAATTTCTATGAAACCGCGATCGGGTTGACCACCCGCCCCGCGGGCGTGATGAACAACTGGGGTTATTCGCTGCTGTCCCGCGGCGACTATGCCAAGGCCGAACAGCTGTTTTCCGATGCGATCCGGCAGGATGCGTCGATGTTCACCGCCAAGAACAATCTGGTGATGGCGCGCGGTGCGCAGCGCAACTATTCCCTGCCTGTCGTGCCCATGTCGCAGACGGAACGGGCGCAGCTGTTGCACACGATGGCGCTGTCGGCGGTGAAACAGGGCGACGTGAAAACCGGCGAGGGTCTGCTGCGCGAGGCAATCAGCACCCACCCGCAGCATTTCGAGGACGCGGTACGCGCGCTGCGTGCGCTGGAAACCGGCTGATCCGGTGCATATCGCCGCCGCCGAGGCGCGGCTGTTCCTGCCATTCGTGCTGCCGCTGTGCCTGATCGCCGCCTATACCGATCTGCGCGCACTGCGCATCCGGAACTGGGCCGTAATCGCGCTGGCGACGGTGTTCGTATTGCTGGGGCCGCTGGTGTTGCCCTGGCCCGATTACGGCGCGCGGCTTGCACAGCTGGCGCTGGTGCTGGTGCTGGGGTTTGTCCTGAACGCGGGCGGCGCGTTGGGCGCGGGCGATGCGAAATTCGCCGCCGCCGCCGCCCCGTTCATTGCGCCCGGCGACCTGCGGCTGCTGCTTGCGATCCTGACCGCCAACCTTCTCGCCGCCGTCGCCACCCATCGGCTGGCCCGCGCCACACCGTTGCGCCGGCTGGCACCAGGTTGGCAAAGCTGGGGGTCGGGCCAAAGGTTCCCCATGGGTCTGTCGCTCGGCGGCACACTGGCGCTCTATCTCGGGCTGGGCGCGGTGCTGGGCCGCTGAGCCATATTCACCGTTTCTAAACCCCCACGCGGGCAGCATGCCCCGGTGGTCACACCGGGGCAGAGAGCGAGTTGCAACCATGAACATGCAAGGGACGCCGGTCACAGAACCGGCCGCACCACGCGGCATCGACGATGTCGGCCTGCCGCCGGTGATGATGCGGGATATCCTGCTGAAAACCGTTTTCCGCAAGAACCTGGAACTGGTCAGCGACATCGCGGCGGCGACCTGCGTCCCGCTGCAGGTGGCGCAGGAACTGGTTGACGTGGCCCGCGAACAGCGGCTGGTCGAGGCGACCGGAACCCTGAACGCCAATAACGGCAACGAAATGGGATACCAGTTGACCGACGCGGGCAAAGCCCGCGCGCTGGATGCGCTGGCGCAGTCGGAATATTTCGGCGCGATGCCGGTGCCACTGGATGCCTATCGCGAACAGGTCAGGCACCAGTCGATCCGGAACATCAGGATGACCCGCGACCAGCTGACACGGGCAATGGGTCACCTGATCCTGCCGCCCAGCCTGCTGGACCATCTGGGCCCCGCGGTCAGCGCCGGACGGTCGATCCTGATGTACGGGCCGCCGGGGAATGGTAAATCCTCGATCTCGAACGGCATCCGCGACGCGCTGGGTGACCGGGTCTATGTACCGCGCGCCATCGAATATTCCGGTCAGGTCATTACCGTCTACGACCCCATCGTACACAACGCGATCGACGTTGCACCGGACGATCCGCGCAGCCTGCGCCGCACGCGGCGGTTCGATGCCCGCTATGTCTGCTGCGAACGGCCCACGGTGGTCACCGGAGGCGAGCTGTCGCTGAAAATGCTCGATCTGGTCTACAACCCGACCGCGCGCACCTATCAGGCGCCGCTACAGTTGAAATCGACCGGTGGCATATTCATCGTCGACGACCTCGGCCGGCAGGAGGAACCGCCGCAGGCCCTGATCAACCGCTGGATCGTGCCGCTGGAGGAAGGCAAGGACATCCTCGGCCTGCAATCGGGCGAGAAATTCGAGGTGCCGTTTGACACGCTGGTGATCTTTTCGACCAACTTCCACCCCAACGAGATTTTCGACCAGGCCGCGCTGCGGCGCATCTTTTTCAAGATCAAGATCGACGGCCCGGATCAGGAGAACTTCCTGAAGATATTTTCGTTGGTGGCGGTCAGGAAGGGCATGAAACTGGACGAGGCGGCGCTGACCCACCTGCTGACCGAAAAGTATCCGACCATCGACAACATCTATGCCAATTACCAGCCGGTGTTCCTGATCGACCAGATGATGGCGATCTGCGATTTCGAGGGAATCGCCTATTGCATGTCACCCGAGCTGGTGGATCGGGCATGGGATAACATGTTTGTAAAAAACGAAAAAATCGTACGATAATTTCCGATTTCGTGGCGGGGCGGCAACACAGACCCCCGATTCGGATCGAAAACCGAACAAACAACCCTGAGGTTATGTTACGTGGGGTAACCGCGCTGTTTTGGCGCACCCACTACGGAGCATGACATGTCAGCAAAATATCTAGTCGGCTTCGACGGAAGCGAGGCGTCCAAGCGCGCGCTCAGCTTTGCCGTCGAACGCGCCGCAGCTGCCGGTAGATCGGTGGTGATCGCTCATGTGCTGGAATGGTCTCCCTATTCCTTCCTGACGCCATCGGAACTGGAAGAACGCCACGCCCGCCGCCAAGAGGAAATCGAGCGCGCGGAAACGGCGCTTCTCGCCCCCGTGATCGCGGAAATGTCCGGCAAGGGCGTCGAGATCGAAACGGCGCTGAAATACGGCCATATCGCCAACACGCTGAACGAGCTGGCGAATGACGAAAGCGTCGAACAGATATTTATCGGACGCAACGGTCATTCGGGCGTCGGCGCCCGCCTCTTCGGATCGGTCGCCGGTACGCTGGTACAGATCGCACCGGTGCCCTGCACCATCGTGCCGTAACCGGACAAAAACGAGGGATAGAAGATATGAAACACTTGTATCAACGCGCTTTTGGCCTTGCGGCCATGCTGGCGCTGGTGCTGGCGCACAGCCCGGCCCAGGCGCAGTCCATCGACGAGAAGGTCAACCAAATCTTCGCCAACTCCACCGGCTGGTTCGTTGCCTTCATCTTCAGCCCCTTCCCGGGCACCTCTTTCCCGTGGATCGTGGCCTGGCTGGTGGTCGCGGCCACTGTGTTCACGCTGTATTTCTTTTTCATCCAGTTCCGCGCCTTCGGCCACTCCATCGCGCTGGTGCGCGGGGATTACTCGGACCCGAACGACGCGGGTGAGGTCAGCCACTTCCAGGCGCTCGCCACCGCCCTGTCGGGCACCGTGGGCCTGGGTAACATCGCGGGTGTGGCAGTGGCGGTCGGGATCGGCGGCCCCGGAGCCACCTTCTGGATGATCCTCGCCGGTCTCATGGGCATGGCGTCGAAATTCACCGAATGTACGCTGGGCGTGAAATACCGGAACGAATTCCCGGACGGCCATGTCTCGGGCGGACCGATGTATTACCTGACCAAGGGGTTTGCCGAACGCGGCCTGCCGGGCGGCGGCATTCTCGCGGTGCTGTTCTCGATCTTCTGTATCCTGGGCGCACTGGGCGGCGGCAACATGTTCCAGGC
>CAYGNB010000223.1:0-5508 GCA_964351135.1 uncultured Rhodobacterales bacterium
AGGACGAGGCCAGCGCGGCGCTCTGGCGCGAGGTTCGGGACGTGGTGCCCTTTGCCACCGGCGATGACCCGGTCTGGCGCGTGTCCGTCAAACCGTCGGACGGGCCTGTGCTGATTTCGGCGCTGCAGCGGGCGGGATTGGCGAAACGGGCCATTCTGGATTGGGGCGGTGGCTTGGTCTGGATCGAGAACAACGACAGCAGCGCTGACGGCGGCGCGGCGGCGATCCGCGATGAAGTGGCACGGCTGGGTGGGCATGCAACGCTGGTGCGCGGCTCGGATGAGCTGCGCGCGCGTGTGCCGGTGTTTCAACCCGAACCCGCGCCGCTTGCGGCGATTTCAGCGGGGTTGCGCGCCAAATTCGACCCGCGCGGGATTCTCAATCCGGGGCTGATGGGGCCAGTGCTGAAAGGATAGCGGATGCAGACCAATTTCACCGAGACGCAGCTGCGCGATCCGGGTACGGCGCGCGCCAATGAAATCCTGCGATCCTGCGTGCATTGCGGGTTCTGCACCGCCACTTGCCCGACCTATCAGGTTCTGGGGGACGAGCTGGACAGCCCGCGCGGCCGTATTTACCTGATCAAGGATATGCTGGAAAACGAGCGGGTACCGGATGCTAGGACGGTTAAGCACGTTGACCGCTGCCTCAGTTGCCTGGCCTGCATGACCACCTGCCCGTCGGGCGTGCACTATATGCACCTGGTGGATCACGCGCGCGCCTATATCGAGAACCACTATGACCGCCCTTGGACGGACCGCGCGTTGCGCTGGTTGCTGGCCCGCATCCTGCCCTATCCGGGCCGGTTTCGGCTGGCGTTGCTGGGGGCGAAGATCGCGCGGCCCTTTGCCCGGCTGATGCCGGATGCGCGGCTGCGGGCCATGCTTTCCATGGCGCCGAAGCGAATCCCGCCGGTCAGCCGCAACGACGATCCGCAGAGCTTTGCGGCTCACGGTGCCCGGCGCATGCGCGTCGCGCTGATGACCGGTTGCGCCCAAAAGGCGCTGAACACCGACATCAATGACGCGACTATCCGGCTGCTTACCCGGCTGGGTTGCGAGGTTGTCGTGGCCGATGGCGCGGGTTGTTGCGGTGCCCTGACCCATCACATGGGAAAGGCAGATGAGAGCCACGCCAGCGCGGCGCGCAACATCCGTGCGTGGGCGGCCGAGATGGACGGCGACGGGCTGGACGCCATCGTGATCAACACCTCTGGTTGCGGCACGACGGTCAAGGACTATGGCTACATGTTCCGGGGCGATGCATTGGCGGCGGATGCGGCGCGGGTGTCCGGCATCGCAATGGATGTCTCCGAATTGCTGTCCCGGCTCGATTTTCCGGAGGGCGGTGAAAATGGGCTGACCGTGGCCTATCACGCGGCCTGTTCGCTGCAACATGGCCAAAAGGTGAAAACGGCGCCCAAGCACCTGCTGAAACGCGCCGGTTTCCGGGTGGTGGAACCCGCCGACAGCCATCTTTGTTGCGGTTCCGCGGGTACCTACAACCTGATGCAGCCCGAGATTTCGGCAAAGCTCAAAGACCGCAAGATTCGTACCCTGGAGGCAAAGAATCCCGATCTGATCGCCGCAGGCAATATCGGCTGCATGATGCAGATCGGTTCGGGAACCGGTGTGCCGGTTGTACACACGGTCGAACTGCTGGACTGGGCCACGGGCGGTCCGGTGCCGCCGGCGCTGGAGCGCGACACAAAAGCGACAGGCGCGGTGCCGGTACTGCGATAATACCTTTGCCGCGCCCCGATTTTGCCGCAGTATGCCGGAACCTGCTGATCCTGGGGGCAAGATCGGAAGGAATACGGCATGTGGCGCTGGTTTGCGGCCTTGGCCTTTCTGATGGTTGCCGGGCCGCTTGCGGCGACGGATTCGCGGCTGGCGCGGCTCGATACGCTGGAAACCGGGCGCGGATGGGATGCCGTCGGACGGCTGGATATCGGCGGCACCGGGTTTTGCACGGCTGCGCTGATTGCCCCCGACAGGGTGTTGACGGCTGCCCATTGCCTGTTCGACCGCCGTACCGGAGAACGGATCGACCCTGCGCAGCTGGAATTCCTTGCGGGTTGGCGCAACGGTCGCGCTGCCGCCTATCGGCAGGTGCGACGCGCGGTCGTTCATCCCGACTATGCCTTTGATGCCACCGACACCGCTGCACGGGTCCGTAACGATCTCGCTCTGTTGGAACTGCAGCAGCCGATCCGCAATACCGTGATCACCCCTTTCGGCATCGCGCGACCGCCGCGCAAGGGCGCACAGGTGGGTGTGGTGTCCTATGCGGTCGATCGCGCAGATGCGCCGTCGCTGCAACAGCTTTGCGATGTGAAGGCGCGCCAGCAGGGTATCCTGGTGATGTCCTGCAGCGTCGATTTCGGATCTTCGGGCGCGCCCGTGTTTCTTCATGGCGTTGATGGGCCATCCATCGTGTCGGTGGTGTCGGCCAAGGCTGAGACCGATGGCGGCAATGTTGCGCTGGGCACTGCGTTGGCCGGTCTGTTGCCGGCGCTGAATGCGCAGCTCAGGGCGGGCGAGGGCCATGCGCTGCCGCCGCCGCCCTCGGTCAACCGCGTCACGGCTGGTGCGCGGCGCGAAACCGGCGCACAGTTTCTCCGTCCCTGACGGGTCTTGAATCCATCGAAATCCGCACCAAATCTGTGAAGTCGGAATGCCTTGCAGGGTTCCGGCGCCAAACCGCGGCCCGTCCATGACGGAGGGCCAGATCGTGAATCGCTCGTACAAGAGGATGACAACATGCGTAGATTCGATTTTGCACCGCTGCATCGTGCCAGCATCGGCTTTGACCAGATCGCCGACATGATGGACCGGGTCATGACGGCCGACAGCCAGCCCAGCTATCCACCCTACAACATCGAAAAGACAGGCAACGACGGGTATCGTATTTCGATTGCCGTGGCCGGGTTCTCGGACAACGACCTGTCGGTCGAGGTCAAGGAAAACAGCCTCGTCGTGGCGGCCCGCAAGGCCGAGGAAGACGGCGAACGCACTTGGCTGCATCGCGGGATTGCCACCCGCGCCTTTGAACGCCGTTTCACACTGGCCGACCATATCCGCGTGACCGGCGCCAGCCATGAAAACGGCATGCTGCATATCGATCTGGTACGCGAGGTACCCGAGGCGCTGAAACCGCGCCGGATCGAAATCGCCAGCGTGAAATCCGGCGATCCCGAGGTGGTCGACGCCAAGGCGGTCAACTGATCCGCCAATCGGTTCCGGATTCCGGAACATGCCCCCGCGGTTCCGCCGCGGGGGTTTTTTGTTGTCAGTCCGGCGACAACGCGACGGCGCGCAGGCGATCATAATAGGGCATCGCCGCATCCAGCACGGGGCGCAGCGCGCCGGTTACCTCGGGCAGGTCGCCTTCGGGATCGGCAAAGCCGGTAGACCGATGCACAGCGCCATACCAATGCTGCGCCCAGACACCGTCGGCGGGGTTTCCGCCCGCCGGCCAGAGCAGCATGTCGATGGTGAACGGCAGGCCGATGGCATCGCATAACCGCTCCAGCATCGTCGCGGGATCGTCGCGGATATCGTGGCTGTCGATCACGACCGGATCATCCCCCGACGCCGCCGCCAGATCGTAAAGCTCGGCCTGCTGGCGAAACCCGATATCGTCCAGAACCGGGTTTTCCCGTTTGGCGGCGTAGCTGGCAATCACCCGCGCGGGGTGACGGATCAGGAACACGTTCCGCATCTTTCCCAGCCAGTTCCGGTCAATCCCCGGCAACATGTGCTGAGTCATATGTTTCTGGTAGAAATGCGGCTTGCCACCGGGGATATCCCCCAGCAGGTCGTCGATCACCCGATCCGGATCGGCCGATTGCGCGGCCAGGATGGCATCGCGCATCGGGTGGTCCAGCCCCGTTTGCGCCAGATAGGCGGCATAGAGCGGTTCATCCACGACCGCGCAATCGCCGCGCGCCGCAAAGGCGTACATCATCGCGGTGGACAGGTTCCGCGGCCCCGACCACATGGCTATGCGCATATCGGCTGTTCCCCGGCAGTTGTTTTGCGCACGCTAGAGCCACGGGAAGAGGCCGCCAAGCGGTAAAATCGGCTCACCAGCGCGTGACCTCGCAATTCCGTGGCTTGCCCGTGTGGCGCGTGCCCGGCAGGGTCGCGTCAAGGAGGTCCGCAATGAAACGACTGTTCGATCTCAAACCATTGCTTCTGGCGTTGATGCTGGGGCTTGCTCATCTGGCTACAGGCCACGGCCTGGAGGCGGGGGAAACCCGCACTTTGGTGGTGGCGGGCGGCTGTTTCTGGTGCGTCGAGGCCGACTTTGAAAAGGTCGACGGCGTACAGCAGGCCGTGAGCGGCTATACTGGCGGCCATGTCGCAAACCCGACCTACAAACAGGTCACCGGTGGCAAGACCGGCCACTACGAAGCCGTCCGGATCAGTTTCGATCCGGTCGTGGTGTCGCGGGAAACCCTGTTGGGGATGTTCTTTCGCTCGGTCGACCCCACCGATGCGGGCGGGCAGTTCTGTGACCGTGGTCCTAGCTATCGCACCGCGATCTTCGTGTCCGGCGATGCCGAAGAGGCGTTGGCGGTAAAGGTGCGGGATGCCGCGCAGACCGAGCTTGGTCAGCGGATCGTCACGCCGATACTGCCCGCCGCTCCCTTCTATGAGGCCGAGCCTTACCATCAGGATTATTACAAGGGAAAGAAACTGGTTCTGACCCGCGCGGGGCCGAAACGGCAATCGGTGGCGTATGAATTCTACCGGTCGGGCTGTGGGCGCGATGCCCGGGTTCGCGAATTGTGGGGTAACGCGGCGCCTTTCGCGTCGAGCTGATCCGGCGGCCATTTCCCGCCAACCTGCTGTTTCCGAACCTGTATCGGCATGAAAAACGGGGCCTGCACACCGATGTGCGGCCCCGACTTCACGCTTGACGGACCGGTGCGGTTGACTTAGTCAGCACTGGCTCACAGAGCGGGTATAGCTTAATGGTAAAGCCCCTGCCTTCCAAGCAGGCTATGTCGGTTCGATTCCGTCTACCCGCTCCAGACTTTTCCCGATTACCGCCGCCCGGTCACACCGACAGGCAGACGTATTTCATTTCGAGGAATTCGTCGATCCCGTGATGGCTGCCCTCGCGGCCCAGCCCCGATTGCTTGATGCCGCCGAACGGCCCGAGCTCGGTCGAGATGATGCCGGTGTTTACGCCGACAATCCCGTATTCCAGCGTTTCGGCCACCTTGTACACGCGGGACAGATCCTTGGCGTAGAAATAGGCGGCGAGACCGAAAATGGTATCGTTGGCCATCGCGATCACTTCGTCCACATCGTCGAACCGGAACAGCGGCGCAAGCGGGCCAAAGGTTTCTTCCTGCGCAACCTTCATCTCTTGCGTGACACCGGTGACGATGGTGGGCTGAAAGAACTTGCCGCCCAGATCGTGCGGCAGGCCGCCCGTCAGGATCGCACCACCCTTGGTCGTTACGTCCTCCAGATGTTCCTGCACCTTGTCCAC
>CAYGNB010000224.1:0-5506 GCA_964351135.1 uncultured Rhodobacterales bacterium
GCGACAGCGCCCATGTGGTCAGCCCCTTCGGCGCGCGCGGCGGCAATGGCGGCATACAGGATGTCGACAACCTGGGCTGGAAACTGGCCGCTATACTGGCCGGCGACGCCCCCCGGTCACTGCTGGACACCTATGACGAGGAACGGTCGCACGGCTCTGCCGAGAACATCCTGAATTCGGCGCGCTCGACCAATTTCATGACGCCGAAAACGCCGATAGAGGCGCTGTTCAGGGCCGAGGCGCTGCGGCTGGCCCATGACCAGCCCTTTGCCCGCAAGCTGCTGAATTCGGGGCGGCTGAGCCTGCCCTGTTCGCTGGAGGGCATGGCGCTGCAGACACCGGGCAGCGCGCAGGTGCCGCCGGGATCGGCGATGCCGGACGCACCGCTGCACGGCCCGGACGGCGACAGCTGGCTGCTGGAGGAGGTACAGGGCGATTTCATGCTGGTGGGCTTCGGCGACGTAATCCTGCCCGACGTGCAGGGGTTGCGCCGCATCGGCATCAACCATCGTGCCGACTATCCCTGTTTCATCGCCACCAACCGCCACGCGCTGCGCCGCTATGGTGACGGGCGCACCTATCTGTTCCGCCCCGACGGCCATGTCTGCGCGGTGTTCGGCAACCAGCCTTCCGCCGCCGAAGTGATAAGGGCCCGCAACCGCGCGCTGGGTGCGGAACTGCCGCAGGACGATAACGAGGAGACCGCCGCATGACCGCCGAAGCCCCCGTGATCGCGCCGGACCGGCTCAACCCGGACCACGACGATTTCTATGCCGCGCTGATGCAGGCCCATGACGGGTTGGACGAGGCCGTGAGCCACGCGCTGAACGCGCGACTGGTACTGATGATGGCCAACCGGATCGGCGATGTGGACGCGCTGCGCGAATTGCTGGAAAGCGCCCGGAGCTATTCCGATGCCTGAGGCGGTCCTTTTCGACTACTGGCGATCCTCGGCCAGCTACCGGGTGCGGATCGCGCTGAACCTCGCCGGGATCGACTGGCGTGCCGTGTCCGTTGACCTGACCACGGGCGAACACAAGGCGCCGGGTCACCTGTCGCGCAACCCGCAGGGCCTGGTACCGGTGCTGGAGATCGACGGGCTGCGGCTGACCCAGTCGCTGGCGATCCTCGATTATCTCGACCGCACCCGCAATCTGGGGCTCCTGCCCGACGATCCGGCCGGACGGGCGCAGGTTCAGGCGCTGGCCCACGCAATCGCGGTCGACATCCACCCGGTCTGCAACCTGTCGGTGGCCAGCCACGCGGCATCGCTCACCGGCGACCCGGAGGCCACGCGCAAGGGCTGGATGCAAAGGTTCATCCGCCCCGGCCTGCAAGCCTTCGAATCCCTGCTGGGGCAGTTCGAACAGGCACCCTATTGTTGCGGAGATAGGCCGGGGCTGGCCGATCTGTGCCTCGTGCCGCAGGTCTACAACGCTCGGCGGTGGGAGGTGCGGATCGACGATCTGCCGCGCCTGCTGGCCGTCGATGCCGCCTGTGCCCGGCTCCCCGCCTTTGACGCCGCGCGGCCCGAAGCCTGCAAGCCCGGTAACTAAGCCGCCGCGCCAACCCTTGGCATCGGCGGCAATTCCGGCCAAGGATGCGCCTGCCCGAAACACGGGGCGCACGTCAACGGCAGGGGGTCCATCGCATGCAACGTATCCTGATCACCGGGACCGCCGGGTTTATAGGTTTCCACCTCGCCCGGTTGCTGCTGGACGAAGGGTTTCAGGTGCATGGCATCGACGGGATGACCGATTACTACGACATCACGCTGAAACAGCGCCGCCATCAGATCCTGCACCAGAAGCCGGGTTTTTCCGCCACCGAAACGATGCTGGAAGACGCGGACACGATCATGCGGACGGCGCGCGACTTTGCCCCCGACGCGATCGTGCATCTCGCCGCGCAGGCGGGTGTGCGCTATTCGCTGGAACAGCCCCGGTCCTATGTGGAGAGCAACATCACCGGTACCTTCAACGTGATGGAGGCCGCGCGGGAGCTGCAGGTGAAACACCTGCTGATGGCCTCGACCTCGTCGGTCTATGGCGCCAACACCGATATCCCCTATCGTGAAACCGACAAGGCCGACCTGCCGCTGACCATCTATGCCGCGACCAAGAAGGCGACCGAGGCGATGGGCCATTCCTATGCCCATCTGCACGATTTGCCGACCACCATGTTCCGGTTCTTCACTGTCTACGGGCCGTGGGGCCGGCCCGACATGGCCTATTTCAAATTCACCAGCGCGATTCTCGACGACCGGCCCATCGACATTTACAACCATGGCGACATGTACCGCGACTTCACCTATGTCGAGGATCTGGTGCGCGGTATCCGCCTGCTGATCGACGCGGTACCGCACCGCCCCGAGACCGCAGATGCCATCCCCGACGGCGACAGCCTGTCACCCGTGGCCCCCTATCGCATCGTCAACATCGGCAATTCGCGCAAAGTGCGACTGCTCGATTTCGTCGAGGCGATCGAGGCCGAGCTGGGGCGCACGGCCACGCGCAACATGATGGACATGCAACCCGGCGACGTGCCCGCCACCTGGGCCGACGCAACCCTGCTGCAGACGCTCACCGGCTATGCCCCGACGACCGAATTCCGCGACGGCATCGCGCGCTTCGTTGCCTGGTACCGCGACTATTACGGCAAATAGGCCGCCGCCTCAGCCGAACATGGTGCCCAGCACGATCACGGTGATCGTGGCCAGCACCGGGATCGCCACGGCACAGACGAAGATATCGCCATAGCTCTGTTTGTGGGTCAGCCCGCAGATCCCCAGCAGGGTGATCACCGCACCGTTATGCGGCAGCGCGTCGAACCCGCCCGACGACAGAGCCGTGACCCGGTGCATCAACTCCATGCTGACGCCCTGCGCCTGCCCCATCTGCGCAAACTGTTCCCCCAGCGCGTTGAGCGCGATCGACATGCCGCCCGAGGCCGACCCGGTGATCCCGGCCAGCACGTTCACGGCCACGGCCAGCGAGGCCAGCGGGTTGTCCGGGAACAGGCCCAGCACCGCATCGCGCACCAGCAGGAAAGCCGGCAACGAGGCGATCACCGCGCCATATCCCACCTCGGAGGCGGTGTTGAAGATCGGCAGCAGCGACCCCATCGTGCCTTGGTTCACAGTGGCCTTTACGTCTTCGTAGCGATGCCAGTTCAACGCCAGCGCCAGCACGATGGAAATCACCAGCGCACCGATGATCGCCCAGATACCCGCGACCGACGCAACCGTGGTCGCACCGTATTTCTCGTCCGCGAGATAGCCGGTCTCCATGCCCGGGATCACCATGTAGGTGAACAGCGCGTTGAGCGCGATCACAGTCACCACCGGCGCGATAGCGACCGGGAAACTCGGCAGAGCCACGTCGTCGGGCAGATCGGCCTCCGATGCCGTGCGTTCGTGATCGCCGAACCCTTCGCCGTTGGCGCCCGCCGAAGCCACCCGGCGGTTCAGCCACAGCACCCCGCCGCCGAGCATGATCAGCCCCGCCAGCGTGCCCAGGATCGGCGCGGCAAAGGCGTTGGTGCCAAAGAACGGCATCGGGATCGCGTTCTGGATCGCGGGTGTGCCGGGCAGCGCGGTCATGGTCAGCGTGAACGATCCCAGCGCGATGGCCGCCGGCAACAGCCGTTTCGGCACGTCTGCACGCCGGAACAGCGCCACCGCGATCGGATAGACCGCAAACGCCACCACGAACAGCGACACGCCGCCATAGGTCAGCACCGCACAGGCGAGCACCACTGCGGTAATCGCCTGCCCCGGCCCGACCCAGTCCATGATCCGCTGCGCGATCACCCGCGCCGCGCCACCATCGGCCATCACCTTTCCAAAGATCGCCCCCAGCAGGAACAGCGGGAAATACTTGACCACATAGCCGCCCAGAGAGGTCATGAAGACCTGCGTATAGGTCGCCATCAACGGGATACCCCCGCTCAGCAACACGGCCAGCAAGGCCAGCAGAGGTGCGAGGATCAGCACGTTGATCCCGCGATAGGCGAGATACATCAGCAGCCCCAGCGACAGGAAAATCCCGATCAGTCCCATGATATCGCTCCTTGGTCGGCTGTCGCCTTCAGACGGGCGACTCATGCCTACCAATCGCCCAAAAGGCGAACCAAGTCACGGGTTTCCTCTGCCAGCGACAAAAGGACCGGGCAGAGGTTTCCCCCTGCCCGGTCCCGTCATTTTCCGCCGGTCACGGCCGGTCAGTGGACCACGGCGTCATCCGGCGTGGGCCGCTCCGACGTGCCGACCCGGTCACCGATGATCAGGCCGTCCGCACCGGCAGTCACCGGCACGGTCGATCCGTCCAGCACCTCGCCGGCCAGCAGCATCTCGGCCAGCGGGTTCTGCAGCGCGCGCTGGATCACCCGCTTGAGCGGCCGCGCCCCGAACACCGGGTCATAGCCTTCGTCGGCCAGCCACTTGTGCGCGCTGTCGTCCAGCTCCAGCGTGATCTTGCGCCCTGCCAGCCGCTTGGCCAGCCGCGCCATCTGGATATCGACGATGCCATCCATGTCGGCCCGCGTCAGCCGGTCGAAGATGATCGTTTCATCCAGACGGTTGAGGAACTCGGGGCGGAAATGGGCCCGCACCGCATCCATCACGTCGCGCCGCGCATCGGCCGCATCCGCGCCCTCGGGCAACTGGCTCAGCGCCTGCGCGCCCAGGTTCGAGGTCAGCACGATCAGCGTCTGCTTGAAATCGACCGTGCGCCCCTGTCCGTCGGTCAGCACCCCGTCATCGAGCACCTGCAACAGCACGTTGAACACGTCCGGGTGCGCCTTTTCGACCTCGTCGAACAGCACCACCTGGTAGGGCCGGCGCCGGACCGCTTCGGTCAGCACACCGCCTTCGTCGTAACCGACATAGCCCGGAGGCGCGCCGATCAGGCGGGCGACGCTGTGTTTCTCCATGAACTCGGACATGTCGATACGCACCATCGCGTTGTCATCGTCGAACAGGAAATTCGCCACCGCCTTGGTCAGCTCGGTCTTACCGACACCGGTGGGCCCGAGGAACAGGAACGACCCCAGCGGGCGGTTCTCGTCGTTGAGCCCCGCGCGCGCCCGGCGCACCGCGTTGGCCACCGACCGCACGGCGGCATTCTGCCCGATCACGCGGGCATGCAGCTCGTCCTCCATGCGCAGCAGCTTCTCGCGATCGCCTTCGAGCATCTTCGCGGTCGGGATTCCGGTCCAGCGTTCGACCACCGCGGCGATCTGTTCCGGGCGCACGGCCTCTTCGACCATCAGCCCGCTTTCCTCGCGGCTTTCGGCATCGGCCAGCTGTGTTTCCAGCCCCGGAATGATGCCATAGGACAGCTCACCGGCCTTGGCCAGATTGCCTTCGCGCTTGGCGATCTCCAGTTCGGCACGCGCCTTGTCCAGCTGTTCCTTGAGGTCGCGCGCACCGGCCAGCTTGTCCCGCTCGGACTGCCATTGCGCGGTCATCTCGGCGCTGCGTTCCTGCAACTCCGCCAGATCCTTC